>JACMOF010000432.1 GCA_014378155.1 Caulobacter sp.
CAGGCCCTCCAGGCCCCCCGCAACCGGCCGACGGACACGCCCCGCTCGACCACCCCCACCCCCCGTCAGGTCGCCAGCTGGACGGCCTCCCCAGGGATGGGGCGAGGATGATTATGCGGGGGGTTTTGGGGGTGAAGGACGAGATTGTTGATGCGCCCGTGTGAGCGGGGCGTAAGGGGTTGGAATCGTTGGGGGCGGGGTTGGTTGGCGCCCGTGGTGAAACGGGGATGGAGGGGTTTGGCCCACATGAGACCGCCTGAGACATGACCTTCAGCCCGACACCTTACAGGCTGAGATTCACACACTACCGGACAGGATTGCCGATCGGATCTTCAGAGCATATCGATCGCAGTGACAATCGCTGCCTTAGCCGCAGCTTCCGCCGCGACCTGGGCGGCGATCGCGGCCTCGATGCGTTGCTCGATCTCGGCGTACAGATCGACCCCTACATCGCCGGCGTCCAGGGTCACGACAAGGCTGTATCGGGCCATCCGCTCCGAGATTTCCGCCTTGCTAGACGCCTTCCACCAGCCTCCGACAGGATAGACAGAAAGGCAGTCACGATCGATCAGATCTGCCGCCGAGCACTGCCATTCGTCGGTGTGCAGCGAACCAGCCGACACCGACTTGGCGCCAAAAAGGCGCGCGCCGTCGGCCTCCGCCAGGTCAAGATCCTCATCGGTCGTCACGGCTAGAGCGTTAATGCGCTTTTCGAAGGCGGCGGCGGATTCGCCCCTTTTACGCAGGTCAAACCGAAGGCCAAACGAGCGATAGCGAGCAGGAGCCAATGGCGCGTCAGCGCTGGGATTGGGGTCGACAAAGTATGAAAGGGTCACCCGTAGGCGCACGTCTTGCTCGGCCAGCGCCGCCAGAGCGTCGCGGGGCCACGGCAGATCGTAGAAGTGGAAGGCGTTCATGCGCGCACCAGAGCCTTCCTTTCGGAAGGGCTGCAGGGAAGCCTGTGAGACCAAGGCGAGACTGGCCGAACGCGATTGTCGCGCGCGTTCAAGGTTGGCTTGGCCATAGCCGAGGCGGCGCGCCAGTTTCATGCGCTCGGTCTTGCCGCCCAGCGCCTTGAAGCGCGCCAGCATCGGCGCGGTCCACTGGGCACTGTGGACCAGAAGGGCGCGCACCGTTTCGGGCCAATAGGCCGGATCATCGACCATCAGCTGGGCCGCCATGCCGGCGGCCTGAGCCGCCGCGGCGCTTGTGGCCCAGGAGGTCGTGAGTGGCGCGGTCGTCACCTGATGACCGGTGGTCAGCAACGAGAGCGAATCCAAACCGCTCCAATGGCTTAGGTCGAGAGGATCGACCGCGCGGTTGCCAGCCTCGAACAACAACTCCGGCTTTACCGGTGCCACGCCGCGACTCCAGGCGGCGGAGACGCGGCTATAGGGGCTTAGTTCATCGACGGGGACTGCGGCGCTCCAATGAGCGTGGGTCGTTTCGGCGACCACCGCCTTCTGGGTCACCCCGCCGATGGTCAATGCGTTCCAGGCTTGGCCTGGATCCTCGATCTCATAGCTGTCCCAGTCTTCCATATCCTCTTCATTGAGACCGTCGGGGATGTTGCCCGCAGCAATAATGAACAGGCGCCGGTGGCGATCTTCAACGTCCTCGACCGAGGCGTCCGCCGCTGACTGGTCGATGGCCGCGCTCCAGCTGGACGCCCGAGGCCCCGATACCGTCGCCTGGCCCAGCGCCAGACAAAAGACCCTTGGCCTGTGGGGCGCGGCGATTTCCGGCAAGGCAACGGCCTGTTGAGTGACAAGTCCCAGGCTGGCTGGCGCGTTGGCCGGAAAGCCCGCCGGCGGCAACAGCTTGACCGACTCCAGTCCGACGGTGAGGACGGTCGGGTTCAGCCCTTGCAAGGCCGACGTCAGATCGCCGTAGAGCGCCAAGCCCGCCAACTCTGTGCCATGGCCCGCATCGTCATCGACGCCCCAGTCTTGATGGACGGCGTGCAGGTCGCCAGCGTGCAGCATCAGCGACAGCAACGGATGGGCGCGATTGACGCCGGTGTCGAGCAGGCAAACCGCTGGTGAGGCTTCGGAACGCCCGTCCTCGATCAGGGCGACGAACGCGTCGATCCAGCCGTCTTGATCGGCGCGCGGCGATCCCATGAAAAACGCCGCAGTGTCACGGCCAAGACGCAGTTCGGCGACGCTATCGGTGCCGCTGACCAGACGGGCCATCTGCACTGCGCTGGCATAGACGAACGTGACGGTCCGCTCAGGGAAGAACAAATGGTCGGCTGAGACGGGTAGACCGATATGGGCGGCCTTGACCTCGAGATTGTGCAGCCGGTCTGGCCAACACCAGCACTCCCACCACTGGGCTGCCTCGCCCTGGGGCATGGGACGGGTGTCTACCCAGAGATCGGCCAAGCGCGCGGCGGCAAAACGGTCGATCGGCGCGAACCGCTCTTCGTTTTGCTGTAGGCCCGACTGACGTGTTTGGGTGCCGTAGCTGGTCAGCCTATTTGCGAGAGATTCACGAGAGGCATCTGGTACGAAGACCGTACCCAACAATCGACCCTCAGCGTCGCGTTGCGCGGCCGCCAAGCGCATTCCATCGCGTTTCCATTCAAGATTGGGGAGGAGAGCGTCGACTGCTGTTTGAAAGGATAGGTAAGTGCCAACTTCTCCGACAACTGCGTCGCGCTGAGACAATAGTCCATCCGCGTCCGCCCAAGCGGCAGCGAGATCGCGCTTTAAATCCTCGGCATGTTGGCCAAAAGCGCGGCCGTAGTCTCTTCGTCCGCCACCGCCGCCACTGGGTCGCTTATAGGGTGCTTCAGTGGCGAAGCGGTCGATGCGCAGATGAGGTCGAAGCACGGGCGTCTCTCAGAAGTCAGGCGACTTCTGTCAAGCTGCACCTATTCGTTGAACAAGTCTGCAACCGCTTCGCGCATGGCGCGCCGCGCATCCAGGGCGGTTACGAGAGCGGCCTGATCAACGGTCTTCTTGTCGGCCAAGATTGCCTCACGCAACGCTTCTTCGACCGCGCGTGACACTTCGCCTTGGCTCAGGCCATGCGCGGCGCCGCCAATTTTTTCCCAGTTCAAGGATCGGCTGGCGCGACCGGCCAACCGGCGCTTGATGATGTCGCGCACGCCGTCGACGTCGGGCAGGCCATATTCGATGATTTCATCAAAGCGGCGGATCAGGGCGCGATCGAGCAATTCGGGGTGATTGGTGGCCGCCACGATCACGCTGTCGGTAGCGTTGGGCTCCTCCAGGAACTGCAAAAACGAATTGAGGATACGGCGAACCTCACCCACATCGTTGCCGGCCGAGCGTTTGCCACCGATGGCGTCAAACTCATCGAATAGATAGACGCCACGCATCTGAGCGATTTGATCAAACACCGCGCGCAGCTTGGTGGCGCTTTCACCCAAAAAGCGGGTGATCACCGCATCCAGGCGGATGGTGAAGAGCGGCAAATTGAGTTCGCCAGCTAGCGCGCTGGCCGTGAGCGTCTTGCCAGAGCCAGGCGGACCCACGAGCAGAAGCTTTGATCCGGGGCGCAGAGCATGTTCGCGGAGACGGCCTCTGGCGGATTGTTGGCGCACCATGCGGTCTAGGCGCTCGCGCACTCCCGATGTCAGGGTCATTGCCGATAGCCGAGCTTTGGGCTGGGCAACAGTGACGAGGTCCTCCAGATCGCCACGCGGCTTGGCCAGAAGCGTCGCTGCGGCGGGCGTGGCTCCCCGGGTCTGCGTGGCCGGTGGGTCGCGGGGCCGATCTAGCAGCTTTTTCATTGTTGCTGCGGTCTTGACGTGGCCCTGCCGCGCCTCGGCCGCCGCGATTTGCAGCGCGACCGTGCGGACTTGCTCGTTATCGCCATCAAGATGGCCTGCGAGCAGCGCTATGACCTGTTTGGCGGCGGGCATGATTTCGAGTCGTTGCTGGCGTGGCTGCAGTGTAGATCATGGCTGATCAGACGTTAACGCGGTTTAAAACTTTTGGAGTCCGCGAAATCTCCAGACCATAACCATTTCCAAGCCCAGGCGTGGCAGCAACCAGATGGTCGACGATCAGCCCATCAGCAAAGCGGACCTTCCCAAAGTCCAAGAAGAGTCAGCTCACCTCGCCCCCTAAAACGTTTTCCGCACCTTCAAGCTCACGAACGTCACCGGATCCACATCCCGGTCCTCGACCTCGCTCACCACCCGGGGGCTGCGGCTGCTGTAGCTGACATAGCGCTGGGTGAAGTCGTCCCAGAGGTTCAGCTGGGCGCGCAGCGACAGGGTCGGGGTCGGCTTGTATTCAACGAAGGTTTCGACATAGCCCGCGCCGCGCCAGGTAAAGGTCTGGTCCGGGTCGTAGGTGCCCCGGCCCAGCAGCGGCAGCCAGTTGACGCCCCACTGGGTCTTCCAGCGCACCAGGTCCTGGGTGAAGCCGATATTGGCCTGGGTGGGGCGGACGCCGGAGATCGGGCGGTCGCGGCCGGTGGTGGGGTCAGTGACGTGGGTCTCGTTCCAGTCGTTCTTGACGGTGAAGCGGCCGCCCTTGATCCCGAGCTTGTCGGTGGGGACCACGATATTGAGCGACAGGCGGTCCAGCGTGCCGTTGCCGATATTGCCCGTCGCCGACAGGTTGGCGCCGACCGGCAGGCGGTCGATGACGTCGATGATCTCGTCGTGGCGATAGCCGATGGTGACGATGCCTTCGCCCCAGAAGCGCCGCTCATAGGTCAGTTCCGAGATCCAGAGCTGTTCGGGGACCAGGTCGACATTGCCGCCATAGACGCTGTTGTTGTTGTCGAACGCGGCCGAGGCGGCGAAGTCGCTGAAGTCCAGCTGGCCCAGTTCGCGCTCGAAGCGCAGGCGCAGCTGGTTGTTGGCCACCGGGGTCCAGGTGGCCTGGAAGCGGGGCTTGGCGTAGAAGAAGCTGTTTTCCGACTGGGCGTCGCCCGACTGCTTGATGGTCGAGGTCTCCAGCCGCAGGCCGCCCTCCAGGGTCAGCTTGGCGTTGGCCCGCCAGGTGGCCTTGGCGAAGGCCTCGCCGCGCAGTTCCTCGACCTTGACCGAGGCGCTGGGCAGGGGGACCGCCGCGCCGCCGACCGTCAAGGCCTGGTGGGTGTCGAGCATGTTGTAGGCCACCTCGCCGCCGGCCTCGAGGGTCAGGGCGGTGGTCCGCTCGTTGCGCACCAGGGCGCGGAAGATCGATTCCGACGAGTCGCCCTTGGACGTGAAGCTGTAGCCGGGCTGGGCGAGCCCGCCCTTGGTCTCGTCGCCGGTCGCGACCTGGTCGAAATGCTCGAACTGGTGGATCAGCCGGGTTTCCAGGGTCCATCTGGGCTTGATGGGGCGGATCCAGGTCAGGCCCAGCTCGCCCGACCGGGTATCCTGGGCATAGTCGCTGCGCGCCAGGTCGGGGCCGCCCTCGGTCCCGATCGTCTGCCATTCCTGCCAGTCGTGAATGCCGTACTGGCCGGTGGCCTCCAGCTTGCCGCCGCCGACCGGGCCCGAATAGTTCAGACGCACCGAGTCGCCGCCGCCCCAGCCGTCATTGGCGTAGGGCCGGTCGCTGGTCAGGCCGCCGGCCGCGTCGTGGACGACGGCGCGGCCCGCGCCGTTGGAGTCGCTGCTGCTGGTCCCGTCGCTCAGTAGCACGCCCCAGGTGCGGTCGCCGTTGGTGGCGGTGAACTGGTAGCTGCCGCCATAGACGTCGTGATTGCCGTCGAACAGCTGGGCGTTCCAGGTGGCGACCTGCTGGCGGCTGGCGCCCTTCTTCAGGATAACGTTCACGACCACGGCATAGCCCTGCATGTCGACGCCGGGCGCGCCGCCGCGGATCAGCTCGATGTGGTCGACCCGATCGGCCGGCGTGCGGGCCAGCACGTCGGTGCCGCCGTCGTTCTTCGAGGCCGGCCGGTTGCCGTTGATCAGGATATTGCCGACCGCGCCCTCGAAGCCGCGCGCGCCGCTGCCGTCGTCCGAGGTGAAGCCGGGCACGCGGTCGACCATGTCGAGCGCGGTGTTGGGGCGCTGGGCGGCGAAATGGTCGGGCGTGAAGACCAGTACGCCGCGCTGGCCGGCCTCGGCGGTCGGGGGCGCCTGGGGCGCCTGGGGGGTCTGGGCGGCGTGGGCCGCGCTGGCGATGCAGACGGCGGCGGCGGTCGTCAACAGGATGGTCTTGGTCATTGGTGCTGTCCCCTCAAGCGAGGAGACAACTGCCGGTCTGGGACGTTCATCTCAAGTTACAAGACAGACAGGTAGATTACTTATCGGACAGCATTACATGGCGTTCATGTGGCGCTGTGGACAAGGACTGAAAGGTTTCGTTAAGACTCTCTTAAACCCTCAGTAACGCCGGGATTTCGAGGGCGTCGTGGGACTGTTGCTCTCGCCCCCCTAGCCTCCCGCGCCGCCCTGCGCTACAAGCCGCCGCGATGACCCGCCAGCCGCGCCCCCATAGCCGCCACCATCATCCGACCTCGCCTCGCGGGATCGGCCGGGTTCGCGCGCACTAGCGCAGCCCCGCCGCTGCCCCGCCGGAGCGCGTTCCGCGAAAGTGTGGGCGGTTTCGCGACTAGAACGCGCTCCATCTAAAAGATTCAGACGCCCTCCCGTAGGGAGGGCTATGGGCGGATGGGGCTCGCGAGCAGCACCATCCGTCGAGACCTCTTCCCAGGACGCGACGTAGCTCATGACCGACTCCACCAGCAAAGAGGGGCCCTTCCGCCCCGAGGCCCGCAACCCGCGCGGGTTCGCCGACAAGCGGGCCCGCGACCTGCGCGCCGAACGCGCCATCCTGGAAGCCGTCTCGGCCGTCTATGAGCGCTACGGGTTCGAGGCGCTGGACACCGGGGCCTTCGAATATGCCGACGCGCTTGGCAAGTTCCTGCCCGACAGCGACCGTCCCAACGAAGGCGTCTTCGCCTTGCAGGACGACGCGGATCTTGATGGGAAGAATGGGCAGTGGATGGCGCTGCGCTATGACCTGACAGCCCCCCTGGCCCGCTTCGCCGCCCAGAACTGGGAGACCCTGGCCAAGCCGTTCCGCCGCTATGCCTATGGCCCCGTCTGGCGCAACGAGAAGCCGGGTCCGGGACGGTTCCGCGAGTTCATCCAGTGCGACGCCGACACCGTCGGCTCGGCCCGCCCCGAGGCCGACGCCGAGATCATCGCCATGGCGGTCGAGGGCCTGCAGGCCGCCGGACTGCCGCGCGGCGCGGCGGTGCTGAAGATCAACAATCGCAAGCTGCTCAACGGCCTGCTGACCGCCGCCGGGGTCGAGACCCAAGGCCAGAAGCTCTCCGTGCTGCGCGCGGTCGACAAGCTGGACCGCCTGGGCGTCGAGGGCGTGCGTTTGCTGCTGGGCGAAGGCCGGCTGGACGAGAGCGGCGCCTTCACCAAGGGCGCGGGCCTGGTCGGCAAGTCGATCGACGCGGTGTTGGACTTCGTTCAGGCCGGCTCGGGCGGTCGCACCGGGACGCTCGCGAACATCGCCAATGTCATCGGCGGTTCGGCCGAGGGCGACGAGGGGCTGGAGGAACTGGCCAAGATCGACGCGGCCCTGAAGAGCCTGGGCGTCGACGACGACCAGGCCGTGTTCGAGCCGTCGATCGTGCGCGGGCTTGAATATTACACCGGCGCGGTGTTCGAGGCCGAGCTGCTGCTCTCCACCCTCGACGAGAAGGGCCACAAAGTCAGCTTTGGTTCGATCGGCGGCGGCGGTCGCTATGATGACCTGGTCGCGCGGTTCACCGGGCAACAGACTCCCGCGACAGGCTTCTCGTTTGGCGTCTCGCGCTTGGCCGCCGCCTTGCGGGCGGCGGGGCGCGAAACGGGCGTTACGGCGCGGGGGCCAGTGGTGATCATCAATTTCGACCAGGCCCACATGGGCGAGTATTTCGCGGTGGCGGCCGAGTTGCGCCACGCGGGCATCCCGGCCGAGGTCTATCTCGGATCCTCGGGCATGCGGCCGCAGATGAAATATGCCGACCGCCGGATGGCCCCGGCCGCCATCATGCTGGGCGGCGACGAGATCGCGGCCGGCACGGTGACCATCAAGGACCTCGACCTGGGCCGCGAACTGGCCTCGGGCGTCGCCGACAACGCCGCCTGGAAGGCCGAGCGGCCGGGCCAGCAGACCATCCCGCGCGGGGAGTTGGTCGCGGCCGTTAAAACGATTATTGGCCGCAAGATCATCGGGGAATAGCATGAGGCTCGAGCGTTCCATTCCGACGGAGGCGCTCGACGCCATCCGCGCCCCGCTGCTGACCGCCGGCGCCGCCCCGACCGACGCGCCGGTGCTGCAGCCCCTGGGCCTGCTGCTCGATCTGGCCGGCGAGGCCATGCGCTCGCGATTGTTCGTGGTCTCGGGCGATGCGAGCGACGAGCTTTGCCTGCGCCCCGACTTCACCGTCGCCATCGCTCGCGCCCACCTCGAACGGGGCTCTCTGGAAAAGAATGGAGGCGAGGGGCGCTACCTCTATGAAGGCAAGGCGTTCCGCGTCGCGCCGCGCGGCAGCGATCGGGCCGAGGAGTTCCTGCAGATCGGCGTCGAGGCCTTCGAGGCCGCCGATCCCTCCCAGGCCGACGCCGAGATCGCCGCCCTTGCCTGGGCCTCGGCCGTCGCCGGTGGTCGCGACGACCTGACCTTGCTGCTGGGCGATGTCGGCCTGTTCGGGGCCTTCGTCGACAGCTTGGGCCTGACCCCGCCGCTGGGGGCGCGGCTGAAGCGCGCCTTCACCAAGCCGCGGCGGCTCAGGATCGAACTGGAAGGCGGCGCCGCTGTGACCGGCGACCAGAGCCGCATCGCCGCCCTGTTGGCCGGCCTGCCCGAGGCCGAGGCCTCGGCGGTGCTTCAGGAACTGTGGTCCCTGGCCGGCATCGAGCCGGTGGGCGGCCGCCGGCCCGCCGAGATCGCCCATCGCCTGGTCGAGCGCGCCCAGGCTGCCAGGGCTGGGTCTCTGTCCACGGACGAAGCCGACGCGGTGCGGGCCTTCCTGGCGGTCAGCGATCGTCCGGGCGCGGCGCTTGACGCCATCTCGGCCTTGGGTGGCTCGCAACGCGGGACGCTGGACGCGGCGCTCGATGGCTGGCGCCAACGCCTGGCCGGCATGGCCGCGCGCGGCGCTCCCGAGGATCGCATGCGCCTGACCGCCGCCTTCGGCCGGGCGTTTGGCTATTATGACGGCTTCCTGTTCGAGGTGCGCAGCGACGCCTTGGGCGACGACCGGCCCGTGGCGGCGGGCGGGCGATATGACGGCCTGCTCGCGCGGCTGGGCGGCGCGACCAACACCGGCGCCGTGGGCTGCATGGTGCGCCCGGCGCGAGCCTATGCGGGAGGCGGCGAATGACTGCTCCGATGATCTTCGCCATCCCTTCCAAGGGTCGGCTAAAGGACCAGGTCGAAGACTGGCTGGCCGATTGCGGCTTCAGGCTGGAGATGTCGGGCGGTTCGCGCGGCTACAGCGCCGAACTTTCCGGCCTGCCGGGGGTTTCGGTGCGGTTGCTGTCGGCCGGCGACATCGCGGCCGGACTTGATAGCGGCGAGCTGCACCTGGGCGTTACCGGCGAGGACCTGCTGCGCGAGCGCGGCGAGGACATGGACAGCCGGGTCATGTTGCTGCGCGCCCTGGGCTTTGGCCGCGCCGACCTGGTGGTCACCGCCCCCAAGAGCTGGCTGGACGTCGATTCGATGGCGGATATCGACGAGGTCGGCCATGCGCATCTCGCAAAGACGGGCCGCCGGCTGCGTGTGGCCACCAAATACGTCACCCAGACCCGCGCCTTCTTCGCCCGCCATGGCGTGGCCGACTATCGCATCGTCGAGAGCAGCGGCGCCACCGAGGGCGCTCCCGCAGCAGGGGCGGCTGAACTGGTCGTCGACATCACCACGACAGGCGCCACCCTGGCGGCCAATGGCCTGAAGATCCTGGCCGACGGGGTAATCCTCAAGAGCCAGGCCCAACTGACCGCCTCGCTGATCACGCCTTGGACCCCCGGGCAGATGGACAGCCTGCGGCGACTGCTATCGGTGGTCGAGGCAAAGGGCCGGGCCCGCACCTTGGCCACCCTGGTCTGGCCCGCCGAGCAGGACGCCGCCGGTCAGGCCGCGGTCGCGCCCTTCGTTGGCCAAGGCGCGCGCCGGGCCAATGCTGCCTTGCTGGCGACCGCCGACCTGTTCGAAGCCGCCGCCGCCCTGGGCGCCGCTGGGGTCGAGCCGGTGACGGTGTCGCGGCCAGACTATGTCTTCGAGTCGCGCTCGGCGGTTCTAGATGCGCTCAAGTCACGACTAGCCGCGCATATTTAACATCGGCGTCAAAAATATCATATGAGAACAGTGGTAAGTTTGACTGGGTGGTCCAATCTATCGGGATTGTGTCAAAAATATTCCAACGCCTTGCGGATTCACGATCGTTACCGTTGACACCATCTCGGTTTTGCCGTTTCTAGCCCTTGCAAGGAAGAAACGAGCCCAAAAGAGAGCTCCCTTCCTTCGGCGTTTCGGGGAGGAAACGCCCACCTAGATCGAATGATCAAGAAATAGCCAAACCCGCCGCGATTATCCCCCGCGGCGGGTTTGGTGTATCTGGATCCGGTTTCTATTTTTTGACAGACTTGACAAAAAGGCGGCTTCGCATGGAGCCGCCTTTTTTCCTTTCGGGGACATGCGCTTGTGCGTGTCCCCAGATCTCGGGCGCGGGTGGGGACACGCACAAGTGCATGTCCCCGACGGTAAGTCCCTCAATGCTCGTGCATCCCCGCCATCCCCGCCATCGGGTCGGCTGCAGCCTTCGGTGGCCCGGCCTCGACCGAAAGGTCGATCCTCATTCGGCGGCCGTCTTCGAACACCAGGGTCACCGGCGTCTTGCCGCCCGGCGCCTGGGCCTTGGTCAGGCCCATCAGCATCACGTGGTAGCCGCCGGGCGCGAACGCGACCTGGGCGCCCGGGACGACCGCAACGCCGCCGGTCACCGCGCGCATCGACGAAACGCCGTTCTTCATCAGGCTCTGGTGCAGGGTGATCGACCGCGCGGCGGAGCTTTCGATCGACACCAGCTTGATCGGCTTGGCGCCGACATTGGCCAGGGTGAAATAGCCGACGCCGTTCATGCCGGCGGCGGCGGGGCGAGTCCACGGGCGCTGCACCGCGATGCCGCCGAGGCGATAGTCGCCGGCGGCGGCCGGAGCGGCCTGGGCCAGGGTGGCAAGGGTCAGGGCGGCGAGGGCGGTCAGGGCAAGGCGACGCATGGGAGGTCTCTCGATCAAGGTTTCATGCCGGGCATGTCGGCGGGCGTGGCGGGCGTGGCGGGGGTCAGGTGGACCACCGGCGCCGGACGGGTCAACTTTTCACCGGGGCGTTGCGAGTCGGGGACCTCGGTCCACTGGCTCTCGCCATGCTCGCACGTCTGGACGACGGGGAAGACCAAGTCGCCGGGCGTGGCCGGCAGCTTCATCAGCACGGCGAAGTCGTCGAACTGGTCGTCGGTCAGGCGGCCCGTCCAACTCACCGAGGTCGTGCGCCGCTTGGCGGGGTCGGCGTCGTCGGTCTTCTCGATGACGATCGTCCAGCCCGTCTTGGGTTGCGGTCGAGCCGAGGCCACGGCGTCGGGGATCTCGACCCGCAGGCTCAGTGTGGCGTCGCCTGCCGCGCAGGCGTGGCCCACCCGGAAGGCGATGGCCGAATAGGACCCGGACTTGGCCTCGCCCGGCGCAGCGACCACGTGGGCGGCGGCGGGAAGCGGCGCCAGCAGGGCGGCGAGAAGGATGAGATTGCGCATGTGAATCTCCCTAGAACTTGCCGGTGACGCCGACGAACACCCCGCGCCCGTCGCCGGGCCAGAAGGCGGCGGTGGAATTGTCGGGCGCGCCGGGCAGGGCGGTCGAGACGGTGGTGGCGGTCACCGACGGATTGACGGTCGAGACATAACGTTTGTCGGTCAAGTTCCGGGCGTCGAGGAACAGGGTGACCTTGTCGCGGGTGTAGCCGGCGCTCAGCGAGGCGATAGCGTAGTCGGGCGCGCGGACCTTGTTCTGATAGTCGACCAGCACGCCGCGCGGTGACCATTCCACCGATGGGGCCAAGAACCAGCCGGCCGGGTGGTCGTATTTCAGCTCGGCGCGGTAGAGGTGCACGGGCACGACGGGCAGGCGGTGGTCCCTGAACTGAGCATCGCCGTCGAACCGGAAGTCCGACCACGCATAGGTCTGGCGCAGCCGCAGGCGCGGGGCGATCCGCCAGTCCAGGCCGGCTTCCAGCCCCTGGTGATAGGTCTTGTCGGCGTTGAAGGTGGCGGCCGGGTGGGCCTGATCGACCACGAAGCTCAGCAGTTCGTGCGTCAACTGGGCGCGATACAGGGCCACGTCCCAGGCGAAGGCCCCGCGCCGGCCCCGCGCCCCGACCTCGCCGGTCCAGGCCGTTTGCGGGACCACCGGCGCGAAACCCGCCGCCGCAGTCGGCGAAAAAGCCCCGAAATTGGGCGGCTCCACCGAGCGGGTCAGGTTGGCGAACAACTGCGAGTCCTGGTCGGCCTGGAACAGCATACCCAGGCGCGGGGCGAACCAGTCATAGTCGCGGCTTTCGGTCAGGTCGAAGCCGCCGGTCGGCAGCTTGTAGCTCTGATATTCGCGCGAGGCCGTGCCGTAGGTCCCGCCGGCCACCAGGGCCAGGCGCGGGGTCACGAACAGCCGGCCCTCGGCGAAGGCGTCAAGGGCTTTGGCGTTCTGCCGTGAATAGGCGGCGGGCGCGCCGTGCGAGCCGTGCAGATTGACCCACTGGCGGGCGTCCAGGTCGCCGATGCGATACGACAGGCCCGCGAACAGGTCGGCGGCCATGTCGCCGACTTGACCGGTCCAGTCCAGGCGACCGAAGGCCCCGAAATTTCGGCTCTCCTGATCCACGACCTGGAAGATCGGGTGGTCCAGGTCGCGCCAGGCCCCATAGACCCCGCCCTCGAACACCGTGGTCGGCGACAACCGCCATGTGGTCTGCAGGCTGGTCCGGGCGTTGCGCATGTTGCGCCCGTAATTGTTGGAGAGGTTGTTGACCGGGGCATAGTAGTTCGCCCGGGTGGGGTCGTGCAGGGCGTTGTTGAGGGTCAGGGCGCCGGCCAGTTGCTGGCGGAGATCGGCTCCGGACAGATAAAGCCGCACCTCGCGATCCTCGCCGAAGCTGTGGCCGAGATTGGCCGACAGCCGGGCGGCCGAGGCGTTGCTCTGCTGGCGATACCCGTCGCTGTTCATCAAGGTGGCCCCGACGAAAACGTCGTCGTCGCCGAAGGTCCGCGCCACCTCGCCATGGATCCGCGCGGCGCCGAACGCCCCGCCCTCGACCCGCAGCAAGGTGTCGGCGCCGGCTGACTTGCCGGTGGGGGTGACGAAATTGATCGCCCCGCCCAGCAGCGCCCCGCCGAACCGCAGGGCGTTGCCGCCCTTGTAGACCTCGGTATAGCGCGCCAGCAGCGGGTCGATCAGCTGGTAGTCGCCAAAGCCGTCGGCCTCGTTCAGCGGCACGCCGTCCTGGGCCAGCATCGTGCCGCGATTGTGACTGCTGTTGCCGATCCCCGAGCCGCGGATCGACAGGCGGGTGTCCTCGCCGAACTTCTTCTGGGCGAAGACGCCGGGCACGTCGCGCACGACGTCGTTGAGGCCAACGGCGTAGCGGTTGGCATAGGCCTCGGACGAGACCACGGCCACGGCGCCGGGGGTTTCCGACAGGCGCTTGCGGGACTGGGCGACCACGGGCGGGTCCTCCGGATCGGGGCGGGCGCTGACCAGCACGGAATCGACGGTGTGCTGGTCGTCGGCCCAGGCGGCGCTGGTGATGGCGGAGAGCGCGCAGAGCGCGGCGCCGGCCGCGAGGGCCAGGCGTAAGGATTTCGGCATGAAAGACTTGAGCCCCAAGAACGTGACGGCGCGCGCGCCGGCCTTCTCGGCCTGGCGCGCGGTGCGAAAAGTCAGGCGTTCTGGAGGTGGGGCGGACCTTGTCCGGGCGGACGCGGCGGGGCGCGGGCCGGGGCCAGGCCGCGACGGGCCAAGGGCGGGGCGATCTCGACGCGAGCGGCGTAACGCACAGGCAGGGAGACCTGGGCGTCGGGCGTGATCGTGGTCGCCAGGCTGGCCACCACGCACTGGGCGCAGGGCAGGCCGGCGAAGCCTTTGTGCGCTGGCTTGGTGTCGTCGAGGATGACCGTCTGGGCGCCCTGGGCGGTGCAGATCACCACCGATTGGCCAGAACGCGCCTCATAGGCCATGGCCGCAGCCGGGACGAGCGCCTGGACGAGCAGGGCCAGCATCGCCAGCAGGGCGATGGACCAGGTCGACCGGGACTGTCCGCGACGGGGGCTCATGATAGGGCGTGGGTAGTCCTGGACGGGCGGCGGGTCAATGTTCTCCCTCCATCATTGACCTGGCATCCTTGACGCCTGCTGATCGAGGCGCTGGAGGCGGCGGGGTGGCGTTGATCCCGGCGGACGAAACCGGATTGGGCGTGCTTTCAAAATTGGCCAGTTGGCCGTCGCCCCAACACGCTTGCGATATCGCGGGCGACATCCATAATTGTCTCATGCGCTTGGTGCTCGGCACGGCGACAATGGCGACAATGGTGGCGGCGATCCGCAGTCATGCGGGTGGGTCCAATCGGCTGCTGCTAGCGGGGCTAGAGCAACGTCTAACCTTGTTGGTTTCGACGCCTTTGTTGATCGAGTACGAAGCCGTGATGACGCGCGATGAACATCTCGCGGTGTCCGGCCTTTCTGTC
>JACMOF010000433.1 GCA_014378155.1 Caulobacter sp.
AGCGATCCGACACCGCCAAACGCACCTTCGTGCTGCTGCCCCGCCGCTGGGTCGTGGAGCGCACCTTCGCCTGGCTCGGCCGAAACCGACGCCTGGCCAAGGACTTCGAGGCCACTCTCGAAAGCTCAACCGCATGGCTCTTCTACGACCAAAACTCGCCGCTTCCCGCTTCCCGCATCCCGCATCCCGCTTCCTACGGCGGCGGCGGGTTTGCGCCCCTGAACAAGGGACGCACTGTCGGGATCGAGCTGAACTTCAAATATTGACGACGCAATGCGGCGAGGCCCAGCGCCTCGCCGCGATTGAAGCCACAAGGATTGGAGGCGTGAAGCAGACTGTCTTCCCGGCGGCTTAACTTGGCCCGCGCTAGCAGCAGAACCGGTACGTTGCAGCGGTGCTTGAGCGGAGCAAAAATCGAGGCCAATCGCCCTGCGCCCGACAGAGACCTGACCCAGTCAGCCGCTAAAACGCTGCAAATGGGAATGGTGAGACAGCCTTGCTGTTTTCCTCGACCAACAGCGTGCGATTAATCGGCGCCGCCGCCCGCTGCGGGCAGGCCGGGCGCTCGCAGATCCGGCAGGATGGGCCGATCTCGACAGCCAGGGGCGCGGTGATATCCAGCCCCCGGGCATAGACCAGCTTGCCGGCGTATTTCAGCTCGCAGCCCAAGCCGATGACCAGCTCGTCCTCCAGCCCCGCCTGCAGGCCCGACACTCGCCGCACCGTGCGCGACAGGGTGAAATAGCGCTCGCGGTCGGGGGTCTCGATCACCTGGGTGATGATGCGGCCCGGAGTCTTGAAGCTGTCGTGGACGTTCCAGCGCGGGCAGGCTCCGCCGAACCGCGAGAACGGAAACGGCCCGGCCGCGAACCGCTTGGAGATGTTACCCGCCGCGTCCAGCCGCATCATGAAGAACGGCACGCCGCGTGAGCCGGGGCGGCTGAGCGTCGTCAGCCGCTGCGCCGCCTGCTCGTAACTTATCCCGAACCGTGAGCGGACCCGTTCGATGTCATAGCCGCTAGCCTCCATGGCCGCCAGGAAAGGCTCGTAGGGGGTCATGATCGCGGCGGCCAGGTAGTTGTCGAGGAACACCTTCAGCAGTTGGCGCGTGGCACGGTCGGGGGCCTGGAAGCGGTCGGTCAAGGTCGTCAGCGTTTCGCCGGCCTCCATCAGACCCAGCTGGTAGCAAACCGCGAAGATGCGGCTGGCCGGGGCCAGGGTCTCCGACACCATCAGCCGCTTGCGGTGATGGTCGTAGCGTCGCAGCGAGCCGGCCATGGTCTCGACCGGCATCACCCGGGTCTGGACGCCGAACTGTTCCAGCAGCCGGGCGCGGACGGCGGGACCCAGGTCCTGCGGGTCGGCCTTCATGGCCGCGACGATCCGCTCGGCCACGGTCTCCAGCTCGGCAAAATGGTTGCGCTGAGCGCTGACCAGGTCGCGGACCCAGTCCGTGGGCGAGGTTGTCGAGGCCGCCGCCGTTCCGTCCGGACGCTCGAAGGCGCCAAGGTCTATCAGGCGGCCGCGATCCAAATAGGCGCGGTAGAGCCGGGTCATGGCCTCGGCGAAGGCCGGCGACAGCTCGGCGACCTCGGCCGACTCGTGGCGATTGACGCCCAGGTCGGCGAACATCTTGTCGGCCAGCACCTCCTCCAAACTGGCCCCGCCGCCCGGATCGTCGGCCGACAGGCTGCGCAGGTCCAGGTCGTAGGCGTCGGCCAGGCGCAGCAGGATCTGGGCGGTGACCGGACGCTGGTTGCGCTCCAGCAGGTTGAAATAACTGGGCGAGACGCCGAGGTCCTCCGCCATCCGGCTCTGGGTCACGCCGAGATCGCGCCGCAGCCGCTTCAGCCGGCCGCCCAGGAAGAGCTTCTTGTCATTCGTCGACATATGGTCAAGTTGTCATAGATTGACAGATTTACAAAGTCTTGATGTGACAAATCGCCTTCATTAGGTTCGACGGCTTTCGCCGGGCGGCGTTAGCTCACGGTCACGAACGCTTCCTTGTCGACCCGCCCTCCCGCACCTCCTGCGGCCAAGCCGGATCGGCGCCTGATGTGGGACAAACGACCGATGACGACGCTGCGCAAGACCTACGCCCAACACCGCCAGGAGCTGCTGGGCCGCTATCCCGACGGCCTCGCGCCGGCCGGCATCGCCATGGACGACATTATCCAGCTGAAGCTGCAGAACACTTTCTCGACCCACTTGGACATCGCCCGCGAAATGGCCGGCGTCATGCGTGCCGACATGGCCGCCTACGACGCCGACAGCGCCCAGTTCACCCAATCGCTGGGCTGCTGGTCGGGCTTCCACGCCCAGCAGATGATCAAGTCGGTCAAGCGCCTGCGCGGCACGACCAAGGGCGCCTACGTCTATCTCTCGGGTTGGATGGTCGCCGGCCTGCGCAACCGCTTCGGCCACCTGCCCGATCAGTCGATGCACGACAAGACCTCGGTCGTTGATCTGATCGAGGAGATCTACGTCTCGCTGCGCCAGGCCGATGAGGTCGCGATCAACGACCTGTTCAAGGCCCTGAAGACCGCCCGCGACGTCGGCGACCAGGTCGCCGAGAAAACCGCAATCGCCGCCATCGACACCTTCGAGACTCACGTCGTGCCGATCATCGCCGACATCGACGCGGGCTTCGGTAACGAGAACGCCACCTACATTTTGGCGAAGGAAATGATCAAGGCCGGCGCCTGCTGCCTGCAGATCGAGAACCAGGTCTCCGACGCCAAGCAGTGCGGCCACCAGGACGGCAAGGTCACGGTGCCGCGTGAGGACTTCATCGAGAAGCTGCGCGCTTGTCGCCTGGCCTTCGAGGAACTGGGCGTCGACGAGGGCGTCATCGTCGCCCGCACCGACAGCCTGGGCGCCGGCCTGACCCAGAAGATCCCGGTCAGCCAGGCGCCGGGCGACCTGGCCTCTGACTACATCAAGTGGCTGAAGACCGAGGCGATCACCGTCGATAACCCGATCCTGCCGGGCGAATTGGCGATCTATCTCGACGGTCGGTTCGAAAAGCCGGTGCGCATGCCCAACGGCCTGTTCGCCTTCCAGGAAGGCACCGGCCGGGCCCGCGTCATCGAGGACTGCATCGCATCCTTGACTCAGGGCGGCGCCGACCTGCTGTGGATCGAGACCGACACCCCCAATGTCGACGAGATCGCCTCGATGGTCAGCGAGATCCGCAAGGTCGTCCCGAACGCCAAGCTGACCTACAACAACTCGCCGTCGTTCAACTGGACCCTGAACCTGCGCCGCCAGGTTCGTGATCAATGGATCGCCGAGGGAAAGATCCACAAGGACTCCTATCCCGAGGGTAACACCCTGATGTCGGCCGAGTTCGACGCCAGCGACCTGGGCCAGGAAACCGACGCCCGTCTCGCCGCCTTCCAGGCCGACATCGCGGCTCGCGCCGGGGTGTTCCACAACCTGATCACCCTGCCCACCTTCCACCTGACGGCCAAGAGCATGGACGAGTTGTCGCGCGGCTATTTCGGTCCCGACCGGATGAAGGCCTACGTCAACACCGTCCAGCGCGAGGAAATCCGTCGCGGCGTCTCGGCGGTGAAGCACCAGCACGAGGTCGGCTCGGATCTGGGTGACACCTTCAAGGAGATGGTCGCCGGTGAGCGCGCCCTGAAGGCCGGCGGCCACGCCAACACCATGAACCAGTTCGCCGCCGAATAGTCGGCGAACGGCCTTTCTTTCCCCACCCGATCAAAGGATTCCATCATGACCGCTACGCAATTTGCTCCCGCCGCCATGCCGAACGCCTCCGCCGAACAACGCGCGATCGATCGGGTGGCCGAGGCCGCCCACCGCCTGAACGAGGCAGTGCAACGGGCCATCGCGGCCGGCTATTCCGTCGAGCTGGTGCGCACCTCGCGTCACCACGACGGGGCGGGCAATTGGGGCGACCAGATCGTCCCGACCGTTCGACCCAATGGCGCCGCCAAGAGCGACTGATCTACAACACCACCTCGTCGATATGCTTGCTCCCGGGCTTCACGCCCGGGAGGCCTCCACAGAGCCTGCAGGATTTCCCATGCCCCTCGACATCGCCGCCAATATCCAGATCAACGGTCCTGTCGAGGGCCGCGCGGTAGAGATCCTGACGCCCGAAGCTTTGGCCTTCGTGGCCGATCTGCACCGCCGGTTCGACGCGCGTCGCCGCGAACTCCTGGTGGCCCGAAGCGTACGCCAGGCTCGTTTCGACGCTGGGGAGCTGCCAGACTTCCTGCCCGATACCGTCGACATCCGCGAGAGCGACTGGACTGTCGCGCCGATCCCAGTCGACCTACAGGATCGCCGCGTCGAAATCACCGGCCCCGTCGATCGCAAGATGATCATCAACGCCCTCAACTGCGGGGCGAAGGTGTTCATGGCCGACTTCGAGGACGCCACCTCTCCGACCTGGTCCAACCTGATCGAAGGCCAGGTCAACCTGAAGGATCGCTGGGCGGGCCAGCTGGCCCACGTCGATCCCAAGTCCGGCAAGAGCTACGCGCTGGGAGAGAACCTGGCCGTCCTGAAAATCCGCCCACGCGGCTGGCACCTGCCTGAACAGCACATGGAAGTGGATGGCCTGCCCGTCAGCGGGGCCTTGTTCGACTTCGGCCTGTACTTTTTCCACAACGCCAAGGCCACCCTGGCGCAAGGCTCGGGTCCTTACTTCTACCTGCCCAAGCTAGAGAGCCACCTGGAGGCGCGCCTCTGGAACGAGGTGTTCGTCCACGCCCAGGCCGCGCTGGGCGTCCCCGACGGCACGATCAAGGCCACGGTGCTGATCGAGACCATCCCGGCCGCCTTCGAGATGGACGAGATCATCTTCGAGCTGCGCGACCACATGGCCGGCCTCAACTGTGGTCGCTGGGATTACATCTTCTCGTTCATCAAGCGCCTGGGCGGACGCGCTGAATTCCTCACGCCGGACCGCTCGGCCATGGTGATGGGCCAGGCCTTCCTGGGCGCCTATTCGCTGAAGCTGATCCAGACCTGCCACCGCCGGGCGGCCTTCGCCATGGGCGGCATGGCGGCCCAGATCCCGATCAAGGGCGACGAGACCGCCAACCAAGCCGCCTTCGCCAAGGTGCGGGCTGACAAGGAACGCGAGGCCGGGGCCGGTCACGACGGCACCTGGGTCGCCCACCCCGACCTGGTGCCCGTGGCCATGGAGGTCTTTGACCGCCTAATGCCGACGCCCAACCAGCTGGACAAGCGCCTCGCCGACCTCACGATCACACAGCAGCAAATGCTGAAGTTGCATGACGGCGTCCGCACCGAAGCCGGCGTGCGCGAAAACATCCGCGTTGGCGTGCGCTACACTCAGGCCTGGATCGAGGGCCGGGGCGCGGTGCCGCTCTACAACCTGATGGAAGACGCCGCGACCGCCGAAATCTGCCGCACCCAGCTATGGCAATGGCTGCGATTTGGCGCGGCGCTGGACGACGGCCGAGACCTAAGCTCGGAGTTGTTCGTCAGCTTCTTCACCCAAGAGCTGACGGAACTTCGTCAGCATTTTCCCAGCGACAGGCTGGAGGACGCTGCGCAACTTTTCTCACGGATGGTGCTGACCGAAGCTCTGGATGAATTCCTCACCCTGCCGGCCTACGAGATGATCGTTTAACGCCGGCTTTCGCGGCGCCCGACTGCGACTGACATGTGTTCCGTGTCGTCTGGCGCCCAAGCGGCCCGTTTGGTCATTGAGCGAAATGCCGTTGAGGGCAAGCCCGCTCGGCGTTGCAAACCTTCGAGGCTCAGGGTCAGCAAACTTCGATTCTCTAAGAGGCTGACCCGAAATGAAGTTGGGTGATTTCAGGCCCTTGTGATTCTGTTGGAGGTGCGAGTGATCAACGGAAAACGAAATGTGGACTGAGATCACCTGGGGCAAGCGTGCTTGAAAGGGCCTGCGGTATTCAAGCGATCTGACGGACCAGGAATGGGCGGTTCTGGAGCCGCTGATCCCGGCGCGGTCTCGCCTGGGTCGTCCGGCGAAATGGTCGTTGCGGACGATCACCAACGCGCTGCTCTATGTTTTGCGCGGCGGTCTGCCGTGGCGGATGCTGCCGGGGGACTTCCCGCCGGTGACGACGGTTCAGCGCTATTTCTACGCCTGGCGCGACAAGGGGCTCTGGCAGACCCTCAATCATCTGTTGCTGATGGATTGCCGCGAGACGGTGGGACGCCAGGCCTCGCCCAGCGCCGGGGTGGTCGACAGCCAGAGCGTCAAGACCACCGAAAGCGGCGGGCCTGTTGGGGGAGCCTGTCCTCGGCCAGCCGGAGGCTGGACCCGGGGACGCGGGCAAGAAGATCAAGGGCCGCAAGCGTCACATCCTCACCGACACCGGCGGCTTGCTCGTCACGGCCCTGGTCCACACAGCCGATATCCGGGACCGTGACGGCGCGCCTGACGTCCTGACCTCGATCCGCGCCAGCTTCCCCTGGCTGCGCCACGTCTTCGCCGACGGCGGCTAGGCTGGCGACAAGCTGCGACACGCCATGGTCGGACGCGGCGACTGGGAGATCGAGATCATCAAGCGATCCGACACCGCCAAACGCACCTTCGTGCTGCTGCCCCGCCGCTGG
>JACMOF010000434.1 GCA_014378155.1 Caulobacter sp.
GGCCCGCACGTCGGTCAGCTGTACGGCGGCGGCGAACATCACGGCGGTGGCCGGGAAGGCGAACCACTCGTGCTGGATCAGCTTGTCGATGGCGTCGACGCCGATCAGCTTGAACAGGGCCGAGGCCAGGAACAGCAGCAACCAGAAGGCGCCGGTGAAGCCCAGCGACAGCACCGCCTGCACCCCGTGCTTCCAGGTGACGTCGAAATAGGTCGCGAAGCGGGCGATGCGCCGGCGCTCCAGGTCAGCGGGCTCGACGAGGTGATGGCCGATGAAGATCAAGGCGGCGACGGCGAAGACGGTCAGCGGCCCCAGGCCGTTGACGCCCGTGGCGGCGGGATCGCCGCTCCACACGCCATAGGCCCCAAGCCCGGCGGCGAGGATCGCGGCCACGGCCTTCCAGACGACCAGGGTCCGCCAGCGCAGGGCCGCGACCCCGGCCTGCACCACGAACGGCGCGAACAGGAAGACCATCAGCAGGGCGGCGAACAACTCGCGCTGGGTCGCCGGCCAGACCTTGGACTTGTCGGCTTGCCAGAGCCCGTACAGCAGCAGGCCCTGGGCCAGGCCCGTGGCCAGGCGGATGATCGTGGCTCGGCGGACGGCCCCAGGCTCGGGCGAGGGATCGGCGGGAGCGGCGTCGTGAAAGGCGTCGGTCATCTTGCTGCAACCTCGAATGTCGTGGGGCTAGAGATCACGCCGGGTGGGCGGCGCCTAGGGCCAAGCTTGTCGGCGCGTGCTTGCGACGACGCGGGGACGCCTCTAGGTTCCGCCCCGTTCAGGAGCGCCTCATGGCCTATCGCAGTCTGCGCGAATTCATCGACGTCCTCGAGGCGCAGGGCGAGCTGGTGCGGGTGACCGAGCCAGTCTCCACTGTGCTGGAGATGACCGAGATCCAGACGCGGCTGCTGGCCACCGGCGGCCCGGCGGTGCTGTTCGAACACGTCATCCTGCCCGACGGCACGCGCTCGCCGATGCCGGCGCTCGCCAACCTGTTCGGCACCGTCAAGCGGGTGGCCATGGGCGTCACCCTGGGCGGCGAGCCGCGCACCACGGCGGGCGAGCTGCGCGAGGTCGGCGAGCTGCTGGCCTTCCTGCGCCAGCCCGCGCCGCCCAAGGGGTTGAAGGACGCGCTCGACATGCTGCCCCTGGCCCGCACCGTCATGGCCATGCGGCCAGGCACGGTGAAGAAGGCTCCGGTGCAGGAGGTGGTCCTGACCGGCGACCAGATCGACCTGTCCAAACTGCCCGTGCAGACCTGCTGGCCGGGCGAGCCGGCGCCGCTGATCACCTGGCCGCTGGTCGTCACCAAGGGCCCGGGCAAGGACCGCGAGGACGACTTCAACCTGGGCATCTACCGCATGCAGGTGATCGGCAAGGACCGCTGCATCATGCGCTGGTTGGCCCATCGCGGTGGAGCCCAGCACTATGCCCGCCACAAGAAGGCGGGGAAGCGCGAGCCCCTGCCCGCCTGCGCCGTGCTGGGCGCCGATCCCGGCACCATCCTGGCCGCCGTGACGCCGGTGCCCGACACCCTGTCGGAGTATCAGTTCGCCGGCTTGCTGCGCGGCGCCAAGGTCGATCTGGTGGCCGCCAAGACCGTGCCGCTGATGGTGCCCGCCCATGCGGAGATCGTGCTCGAGGGCCATGTGCTGCTCGACGAATATGCCGACGAAGGCCCCTACGGCGACCACACCGGCTATTATAACAGCGTCGAGAAGTTCCCGGTCTTCCAGGTGACGGCGATCACCATGAGGAAGGACCCGATCTACCTGACCACCTTCACCGGCCGGCCGCCGGACGAACCGTCCGTGCTCGGAGAAGCGCTGAACGAGGTGTTCATCCCCCTGCTGCGCCAGCAATTCCCGGAGATCGTCGATTTCTGGCTGCCGCCCGAGGGCTGCAGCTATCGGATCGCCGTGGTGTCGATGAAGAAGGCCTATCCCGGCCACGCCAAGCGGGTGATGCTGGGCGTCTGGAGCTATCTGCGCCAGTTCATGTACACCAAGTGGGTGATCGTCGTGGACCACGACATCAACGCCCGCGACTGGAA
>JACMOF010000435.1 GCA_014378155.1 Caulobacter sp.
TCCAAGCCGGTTTCGGCGGCCTTCTACACCGGCAAATGGTACGAGGTCGCCCGCACCCCCAATGCGGGCCCGCGCGATTGCCAGGCCGCCACCACCCAGTTCACTGTCAAGGGCGCCGAGGGCTTCACGGTCGTCCAGATCTGCCATAAGGGCAGCGCTTCCGGGCCGCCTAAGACCTTCAACACCACGGGCAAGGTCGCCGCCGGAAGCCAGAACGCCAAGTTCAGGATGGGCTTCCTGGGAGGGCTGAAGAAGCAGGAATACTGGGTTCTGGACCGGGCCGGCGACCAGTCCTGGGCGATCATGGCCACGCCGGGCGGCAACTTCGTCTGGCTTCTGTCGCGCGACGCCGTGATGAGCCCGGCCGCCAGGGCCACCGCCTTGGCGAGGGTCAAGGCCCTGGGCTACGCCAAGCTGGAATTCCCCAAGCAGCCGCCGGCCTGAGGTCGCTGATGACCCGCCGCCTCCTCGGCTTCGCCGCCGTTCTCTTGACCGCGATCGGTCTCGTCGCCTGCGTGGCCGGCCCCAGCGGTAACAGGAACCCGCCCCAGCCCGCCAAGGCCGTGGATCTCGATCGCTATGCCGGCCGCTGGTATGAGGCGGCCCGCTATGACATGCGATTCGAGAAGGGCTGCGACGGGGTCACGGCCGACTATTCCAAACGCCCCGACGGCCTGATCCGCGTGGTCAACACCTGCCACCAGGGCGGGCCGACCGGACCGGTCAAGGTCAGCGAGGGCAAGGCCAAGGTCGTCGACGCGACTCGCCAAGCCAAGCTGAAGGTCTCGTTCTTCGGCCCGTTCTATGTCGGCGACTACTGGGTGCTCGATCACGCCGAAGACTACAGCTGGTCGATCGTCGGCGAGGGCTCGGGCAAGTATCTGTGGCTGTTGACGCGCAAGCCGCCGACACCGGCGGAGCTCAAGACCCTGACCAACCGTGCTCGCGCAATGGGCTACGACACGACGATGCTACGCGTGACGCAGCACACATCTTGATTTGTACGGAATTTTGTACATATTGGTCATCGTCGATCATGGAGGATCGCGATGGACGTGCTCAGCTACTCCGACACCCGCGCCAATCTCAAAGAGGTCATGGACCGTGTCGTCGATGACCGCGCTCCAGTCGTGGTCACCCGCCAGAAGGCCGAGTCCGTCGTCATGGTTTCGCTGTCGGACTGGCACGCGATGGAAGAAACGATCCACCTCTTCTCGTCGTCGACCAATGCCGAACGCCTGCGTAGGTCGATCGCCCAGCTGGAGAGTGGGCAAGGATCTGAGCGGACGCTGATCGAGCTGTGAAGCTCGTCTTTTCGCAGGATGCCTGGGAAGACTATCTGCATTGGCAGGCCACTGATCAGGCTGTGGTGGATCGTGTGAACGCCCTAATCAAGGAATGTTCCCGCACGCCGTTCAAGGGCACGGGGAAGCCTGAGCCGCTGAAGGGCGACTTGAAGAGCTGGTGGTCGCGGCGCATCACGCTCGAGGAAAGGCTGGTTTATCGCGTGGCCGGTTCAGGCGAAGACCAGCGGCTGGAAATCGCCCAATGCCGTTACCACTATTGACCCCCTTGAAACCCGAACAAAGCTGGAACATGGTTCCGGCATGGACGTCGTCATCGACCTTCGGCCTTCACGGCCTCAGACCACCGACCTGGTGACGCGGGGCGCGGCGCGGTTCCTGGTGTCGCTGGGCTATGCGCCCCTGGCCGAGGTGACCCTGCCCAATGGCCGGCGGGCCGACCTGATGGCGCTGGGCCGCAAGGGCGACGTGCTGATCATCGAGGTGAAGTCCGGGCTGGAGGACTTCCGCATCGACCGCAAATGGCCGGAATACGCGCCCTATTGCGACGCCTTCTATTTTGCGGTCGCGCCGAATTTTCCTGAAGGAATTCTGCCCGACGATCCAGGCCTGATCGTCGCCGACGGCTTTGGTGGGGCCGTGGTGCGCGAGGCTCCGGTCACGCCGCTGGCGCCGCCGCGCCGCAAGGCGCTCACCCTGGCCTTCGCAAGGATGGCGGCGCTGCGTGCCGCCGGTGTCAATGCCGAGCGCCTCGCCCTCTAACTTGGCGCTCCCGGCCTAACGGTCGAAATTACGGGCGAGCAGGAAGCCAAACACCAGGCCGGCGACGAAGGTCCCCACAGCCAGGGCGACAGGGCGCTCTTCGGCGACCACATGGGCCGCCTGGGCTTTTTCAAGAGTCCAGGTCTTGCCGATCTCGGCTTTCTCGCCGACGAACTCGGCGGCGACATGGGCCTTCTCGGTGACGGTCTCGACGGCCTTGTCCACGGCGGCCTTGGCGCGCTTGGCGCCGGTCTTGGCCGTGGTCTTCGGGGCTGGAGCCTTGATCGTGAAGTCGGTCATACGAAATCCCACGGGGAAGAGAGCTGAAAGACGTAACGCGCCGGAAGGCAAATCGTTTCGGCCAGGCAACCCGCCAGCCTAGTTGTCGCGCACCACCTTGAGCACGCTATCGCCATAACGGTCCAGCTTGCCCTGGCCAACGCCGCCGGCCTTGGCCAGGGCGCCCAGCGTACCGGGGCGGGCGGCGGCGATCTCGGCCAGGGTGGCGTCGTGGAAGATCACATAGGGCGGCACGTGCTGCAATTGGGCCGCCTCGCGACGCCAGGATCGCAGGGCCTCGAACACAGCCTGGTCCTCGAGCGGCACGGTCAGGGCCTGGCGTTTGCGGGCCGTCTTGCCCGCCGCCGCGCCGCCGGCGCGGCCAGGCGCCTCGGCGGTGGCAGGCTGCTGGCGCAGGGAGACCAGCCGTTCGCCACGATAGACCTGGCGCACCCCCTCGCCGTCGCCCAGACCGATCAACGGCCGGCCGTCATTGGGATCCTCGCGCAGCAGGCCCTCGAACACCAAGGTGTCGAGCAGCTCGCGCCAGCCTTGCGGGCTGAATTCCTTGCCGATGCCGAAGGTCGACATCTGGGCCTCGGCCTGGGTGACGTCCTTGGTCTTGCCCAGCAGGTGGTCGATCAACCGGCCGCGCCCGAACCGGCCGCCCATGCGGTGGGCCGCCGACAAGGCCTTCTGGGCGGCCTGGGTCGCATCCACGCCAGTGGGGGGCGAAACGCAGATGTCGCAGACGCCGCAACGCTCGACCCCCTCCTCGCCGAAATAGCGGCGAACGGCGGCGGCGCGGCAGGTGACGCCCTCAAGCATGGCGTAGAACTGCCGCAGCTTGCGCAGTTGCACCGCCTTGACCTCGTCGGGCGCGCTCTGGCCGTCGATGCGGCGCACGGCCCAGGCCAGGTCTGCGGAGCTATAGAGGGTAATGCCCTCGGCCGGCTGGCGGTCGCGGCCGGCCCGGCCGATCTCCTGCCAATAGGCCTCTATGGCGGCCGGCGGATCGGCGTGGATCACGAAGCGGACGTCGGGCTTGTCGACGCCCATGCCAAAGGCGATGGTCGCGACCATTACCGCCTCGTCGGCCTCCAGGAACTCCTCCAGCCGGCGAGCCCGGACGGTCCTGTCGAGGCCGGCATGGTAGGCCAGGGCTGGAATGCCCTCGGCGATCAGCTTCTCGGCCAGCTTCTCGGTGGAGTCGCGGCTGCCGGCATAGACCACGCCGGCCCGGTTGGGCCGCTCGGTGACCAGTTCGATGACCCGCTCGTGGCCCTTGCCCTTCTTGCGTTCGGCATTGAGGGCCAGTTCGTGGCGGGCGAAGCTGTCGACGAACTCGGCCGCGCCCTGCAGGCGTAGTTCGCTGCGGATATCGTCGCGGGTCCGGGCGTCGGCGGTGGCGGTGACCGCCAGGCGCGGGGCATGGGGGAAGACCTCGGCCAGGCGACCCAGCATGCGGTATTCGGGCCGGAAGTCGTGACCCCACTGGCTGACGCAGTGGGCCTCGTCGACGGCGACCAGCGACAGGGCCAGGCGCGACAGCCGCTCCAGCATCGACGGCTGCATCAGGCCTTCGGGCGACAGATACAGCAAGTCCAGCACGCCGGCGTCAATCCGCCGCCAGATTTCGGTTCGCTCGGCCGGCAAGGTGTTGCTGTCCAGCCGCTCGGCGGCGACCCCGGCCTGTTGCAGCCCGGCTACCTGGTCGGCCATCAGGGCGATCAGCGGCGAGACCACCAGGCCCAGGCCCGGACGGATCAGGGCGGGGATCTGGTAGCACAGGCTCTTGCCGCCGCCGGTTGGCAGCACGGCCAAGGCGCTGCGGCCCTCCAGCAGTTCGGTGATCACCCCGGCTTGCAGGCCGCGGAACTCGGCATGGCCGAAGGTGCGGCGCAAGACCTCGCGAGCCGCCTCGATCGAGGGCGGCGGCCCAGGGGAATAGCGGTCGAAACTTGAGTCAGGCTGATCGTACACGAGCGTGTTCTGACAGCGCCCGGCCACAAGGCCAAGCGCGGCGCCACGATCTGGCCCCGGAAATTGGCTCAAAAGCCGACATCGGCTTCAACGGCCCTGCAAAGCGGCTCATCACCCTGGTTTCAGCGCGATCGGAAGCTGAAACGAGACATGAACACGCTTGCGCCGCAAGATGGGGAAGGCGGCGTTCATGCCTCGTCAATCTTGTCGCGCGTTCTGTGAGCTTCGGTTAAACGGATTTCGGCGCGACCTCGGGACACCCGCGCCTTTCGGGAACAGGACGACATGGCCAACGGTACCTTCGGCGGGAACAGGCCGGCGAAGCCGCAGCGCACGCCTCTGCAGGCGCTGCTGTATTGGACGATCGTGCTCGGCGTCTGGGGCCTGATCTTCGTGGTCGCCTTTTTCGCGGTATTCGCCAGCGACCTGCCCGACACCTCCAAGCTTTACGACGTCAAACGCCAGCCTTCGATCAACTATCTGGATCGCTCCGGCGCCCTGCTGGCCGTTCGCGGCAGCCAATATGCGCCGCCCGTCGATCTGGACGCCCTACCGCCCTATGTGCCGGCCGCTTTCGTAGCGATCGAGGACCGCCAGTTCTACCACCACATCGGCTTCAATCCCTGGGGCATCGGCCGCTCGATCATCTGGAACATCAGCCATCGTGGCGGCCCGCAGCGCGGCGGCTCGACCATCACCCAGCAGCTGGCCAAGAACCTGTTCCTCAGCCCCGCCCAGAACTATCGCCGCAAGGCCCAGGAGCTGATCCTGGCCGTCTGGCTGGAGCTGAAGTTCAGCAAGAAGCAGATCCTGGCACTCTACATGAACCGGGTCTATTTCGGGGCCGGGGCCTATGGCATCGAGGCCGCCTCGCAGCGCTATTTCAACAAGCCCGCCTCACAGCTGACCGTGGGCGAGGCCGCCTTGCTGGCCGGACTGATGAAGGCGCCCGCCCGCTATTCGCCGGTCTCGGCCAGCGACCGCGCGGCTCGCCGCGCCACCATAGTGCTCGACGAGATGGTGCGGATGCGGGCGATCACCGCCGAACAGCGCGACCAGGCCTTCGCCGAACCCGTGCGGGTCTCGGCGACCCTGGCCAATCAGCGCGCCCAATATTTCACCGACTATGTCGACGCCCAGGTCCGTTCGCTGGTCGGCGAACCGACCGAGGACCTGGTCGTCGAGACCACCCTGGACCTGCCGATCCAGGTGGCGGCCGAGCGTTCGGTGCAACTGGGCGTCGAGGGTCATAAGGCTCAGGGTGTGCAGCAGGCGGCCCTTGTGGCCATCGACGGCGAGGGACGCATCCGGGCCTATGTCGGCGGCGCCGACTACAGCGAGAGCCAGTTCGATCGCGCGACCAGCGCCCGCCGCCAGGCCGGCTCGGCCTTCAAGCCGTTCGTCTATCTCACCGCCATGGACCAGGGCCGCAATCCCAGCGTCGTGGTCAATGACGAGCCGGTGAAGATCGGCACGTGGGAGCCCAAGAACTACACCAACAAGTATCTGGGCCAGATGACCCTGCAGACGGCCCTGGCCCAGTCGATCAACACCGTCGCCGCGCGCCTGGCCAATGAGGTCGGCACCAGCAACGTCGCCGCCACCGCCCGCCGCCTGGGGATCACCAGCAAGATCCAACTCGACCCGTCCATGGCCTTGGGCGCGGTTGAGGTCAGCCCGATGGAGATGGCCCAGGCCTACGCCCCGTTCTCGAACGGCGGCTTCCTGGCCAAGGGCTACGGCATCGAGCGCATCCGCACCACCAGCGGCAAGGTTCTGTACGACCACAGTGTCGACAAGGGCCAGCGCCCGGCGGTCATCGGCTCGCCGTCACTGCAATATATGAACCAGATGATGCGCCAGGTCGTGGCCTCGGGCACCGGGGCGCGGGCCAAGGTCGCCAGCTACGACATCGCCGGCAAGACCGGCACCACCAGCGACTACAAGGACGCCTGGTTCGTCGGCTATACCGGCGGCTTCGTCACCGCAGTATGGACCGGCAAGGACGACAATACCCCGATGAAGAAGGTCACCGGCGGCGGCGCGCCGGCCGAGATCTGGAAGACCTTCATGAGCGCCGCCCTGCCGCGCCTGAAGGCCACCCCGATCCCCGGCGGCGTCGTCGAGCCCCCGGCCCCAGTCACCGACGACCCGATCGGAGACATACTGACGGGTCCGGGGACGCCGCAGGGTCCGGCGGCCGAGACCCCGGCTCCCGGCACGCCCCCGCCGGAGCAGCTGCCTTATTGAGGCTGGCCAGGTTAGCCGGGGCCATGGCCCCGGCTAGCGCGGCTAGCGCGCATTCGTCGCCGACACACGAAGGCTATGACGTCGCAAGCCTCATTTTCATGCGCCAGCAGCCTTGGCTTCGTCGCGCCCGATCACAGGGTTGCACGAGGGGGATGGAGGAACGTTGAGCTACCTGTGCTCCAGGTACGGCGCCTTCGCGTCGGCCCGGATCAGGCCCTTGGTCGCGTCGCCGATACCAATCAGCACGAACTGCACCGCCAGGGCGCAGAGGATCAGGCCCAGCACCCGCACCACGATGCTCATGCCGATCCGGCCCAGCACCCGGCTGATGATCGGCGAGGCCCAGAAGACGGCGACCAGCACCACCGACACCGCCGCGATCACCGCGCAGCCGATCGCCATGCCCGCCAGGCCAAAGCTCTTGGCCTCGCTGGCATAGATGATCACCGTCGAGATCGCGCCCGGCCCGATCAGCAGCGGCATGGCGAAGGGCACGATCAACCGCTCGAACCGCTGCTTGGCATAGACCCGCGCCGACTGGCCCTCGATGCCCTCGGCCGCGTCGGCGAACATGGTGGTGAAGTCGTCGCGCACCATGTCGAGCCCGAGGATGAACAGGATGATGCCGCCGGCGATGCGGAAGGCCGGCATCGAGATGCCGAAGAACTCCAGCAAGGACACCCCGGTGAAATAGAAGAATATCAGGAAAGCGGCGACGAACAGGCCGATATAGAGCGCCACCATTCGCCGGCCGGCTCCGGCCGCGCCCAGGGTGGCGGCGGCGAACAGCGGCACGTTGCCGATCGGGTCGATCAGGGCGAACAGCGCGACGAAGAAGTTGACGGCGAGTTCTGCCTGGCTCATTCGACCTGCTTAGCCTTCAATCCGCGTTTGGTGCTCGCCCTTCTTAGGGTGAAGCGTCGCCGCGCGCCACACCCGGGACCTAGCCCATGAACGCCGACCCGCGCCTGATCGTCCCGCTCGATCTTCCCAGCGTCGCTGAGGCCCGCCAGATGGTTGAGGCGCTGGATGACGCCGTGTCGTTCTACAAGATCGGGCTGGAGCTGCTGGCCACCGACGGCATGGCCTTCGCCGGCGACCTGAAGCGCCAGGGCAAGCAGGTTTTCCTGGACTGGAAGCTGCACGACATCGGCGCGACGGTGGAGCGCTCGGCCCGGGTGCTGGCCGGCGCGGGCTGCGACCTGCTGACGGTCCATGCCGAACCGCAGGTCATGGCCGCTGCCGTGAAGGCCAAGGGCGGCTCGAGCCTGAAGATCCTGGCCGTCACCGTGCTGACCAGCCTGACCGACGCCGACCTCATTGAGATGGGATACGCCTTCGGAACCCGCGACCTCGTGGCCCGGCGCATTCGCCAGGCGGTGGACTGCGGCGTCGACGGCATCGTCTCCTCGCCCCAGGAGGCCGCCCTGGCCCGCGAGATCGCCGGACCCGACTTCCTGGTGGTGACGCCCGGCGTGCGCCCCTTCTGGGCCGCCAAGCACGACCAGGCCCGCGCCGCCACCCCCGCCGACGCCCTGAAGGCCGGCGCCAGTCACCTGGTCTGCGGCCGCCCGATCACGGCGGCCAACGACTCGCGCGAAGCGGCGCTGAAGGTGGTGGCGGAAATGGCGGGGGTTTAGAAATCCACCGCGACGCCCTTGCGCTCCCAGTCGCCGAACCGCGTCGGCTCGGGGCCGTCTCGGCCGCCTTCCTCGGTGGGCAGGGCGGCGACCTGAGCGCCGGCGCGGCGGGCGGCGGCCTCTTCGAGGGCGCGGCGGGCGGCCGGGGTCAGGGGCTTGTCGGGGGCCGCGCCAGGCGGCAGATCGGTCTCGGACATCGGCGCTTCTTAACACCCTTCACGCCAAAAAGCTTGCGCTCGCCGTCGCCTCGGGGCACGGCGAGGCGGTGACCCAGGAACTCAATGACGGCCTCCCCGCACGGGAAGGCGCTCTCGCCCTCATCGAAGCGGCCTTGTCGCGACGCGGGGGCCTCGACGAGGCCGCTTCGGCCAACGCTTTCCGCTTTCTCGAACCGCGGGAGCGGGCCTTCGCGCGCGCCCTGGCCATGGCGGCGCTGCGCCACCTTGGCCCCATCGACCGCGCCCTGGCCGGCAAGCTGGCCAAGGAGCCGCCGCCGCGCGTGCGCAACCTGCTGCGGCTGGGCGCGACCCAGGCCTTTTTCCTGGAGGTGCCAGCCTTCGCCGCCGTCGCCACCAGCGTCGAACTGGCCGGGGCCAGCAAGACCAGCCGACCGTTCAAGGGCCTGGTCAACGCCGTGTTGCGCGGCCTGCTGCGCGACGGCGGCCTGTCGGACGCCTCCGAACACCTGGCCCCGCCCTGGCTCTACGCCCGCTGGGTCAGCGCCTATGGCCGCGACACCGCCGACGCGGTCGCCGCCCAGATCGGCTTCGAACCCGCCACTGACCTGTCGCTGAAACCCGACTTCGACGCGACCGCCCTGGCGATCGAGCTGGAAGGCGAGATCCTGCCCGGCGGCACGCTGCGCACCGAGCGGCGCGGCGACGTCTCGGCCTGGCCGGCCTTCGAGGACGGCGTCTGGTGGATCCAGGACGCCGCCGCCGCCGTGCCCGCCCGCCTGCTGAACCTCACGCCCGGCGAGACCGCGCTCGACCTCTGCGCCGCGCCCGGCGGCAAGACGATGCAGATGGTCGCCGCCGGCGCCCAGGTCGTGGCCATCGA
>JACMOF010000436.1 GCA_014378155.1 Caulobacter sp.
GTCCCAGCTGGTGTCGGTGAGGCCGAGCGCGATCTTGGTCAGCAGCAGGTGTCCGGTCGACGAGACGGGAATGAATTCGGTCAGGCCCTCGACCAGGCCCAGAACGATCGCTGTCAGCCAATCCGGCATCTTAGTCCCCCGAGGGCCAGGGCCCCTTGAATCAAGGTGTCTGGCGTGCGCCCGACACGGTAAACAATCGGTTTATCCATAAAGTGGACCATTAGAGCGCCCAGCTAAGAGTCGTTCGCACGACTTACGCAGTCAGCGTGGCTATAATCGTCCATAGTTTTGACTAATGCATTCATCTTGCCGCCAAGAGTCTGTATGACGCCACCGCACGCAAGTTTTTCCCTGGAAGCGGGGACGAGGGAAGTCGCATGGCCGAACGCATGCTGAAATTCACCACGGTCGCCCGTCGCACGCCTGAAAAGCGGGCGGCGGAAGAGCGCAGTGGTGATTTCCACGAGATCTACGCCGACTTCATCGACGCCAAGGCGACCGAGCAGGCCGCGCGTTGCTCGCAATGCGGCGTGCCGTTCTGCCAAACCCACTGCCCCCTGCACAACAACATTCCCGATTGGCTGCGGATGACGGCCGAGGGCCGAATCCAGGAGGCTTACGAACTCTCCGAAGCCACCAGTTCGATGCCCGAGGTCTGCGGCAGGATTTGCCCGCAGGACCGCCTCTGCGAAGGCAACTGCGTCATAGAGCAATCGGGTCACGGCACGGTGACGATCGGCTCCGTCGAACGCTACCTGGCCGACAAGGCCTGGGAGATGGGCTGGGTCAAGCCGCTGGTGGCGGGTCCGGACCGCGGCCAGTCGGTCGGAATCATCGGCGCCGGTCCGGCCGGTCTGTCGGCGGCCGAGCTGCTTCGGGAACAGGGCTACGCCGTCACCGTCTATGACCGCCACGACAGGGCCGGCGGCCTGCTGATCTACGGCATCCCCGGCTTCAAGCTGGAAAAGGACGTCGTCGAGCGCCGCACGCGGCGCCTGGCCGACGGCGGCGTGGTGTTCAGGCTGAACTTCGAGGCCGGCCGCGACGCCACGCTGCCGGAGCTGCGCGCACAGCATGACGCCGTGCTGATCGCCACCGGCGTCTATGCCGCCCGCGACCTGGTGGCCCCCGGCGCCGGCAGCGCCGGCGTGGTTCCGGCCCTCGACTATCTGATCGCCTCCAACAAGAAGACCTTCGGCGACGATGTTCCTGCCTATGACAGCGGCGAGCTGAACGCCGAGGGCAAGGACGTGGTCGTGGTCGGCGGCGGCGACACCGCCATGGACTGCGTGCGCACAGCCATCCGCCAGGGCGCGACCTCGGTCACCTGCCTCTATCGCCGCGACAAGGCCAACATGCCGGGCTCGATGCGCGAAGTGTCCAACGCCGAGGAAGAGGGCGTGGTCTTCGAATGGCTGGCCGCCCCGCGCGCCGTGATGGGCGAGGCCAGCGGCGTGACCGGCGTGCGCGCCATCCGCATGCGCCTGGGGGCCCCGGACGCTTCTGGACGCCAATCGCCGGAGGAAATCGACGGCGGCGACTTCGATCGCCCCGCCCAGCTGGTGATCAAGGCCCTGGGCTTCGAGCCGGAAAACCTGCCGGAGCTGTTTTCCGCGCCCGACCTGAAGGTCACCCGCTGGGGCACGGTCAAGGCCGATGTCCGCCACCAGATGACCAATCTGGACGGCGTGTTCGCGGCCGGCGACATCGTGCGTGGCGCCTCCCTGGTGGTCTGGGCCATCAAGGACGGCCGCGACGCCGCCGACGCGATGCACAAGTATCTGCAGGCCAAGGGCGCGGCGATCTCGATCGCGGCGGAGTAGGGCTGGTGTCCGCTTCACCCCTCAGCTTGAAGACGGCGATCCTGTTTGGCCTTGTCGCCGCCGCTTTCGCCGTGAGCTCTGCGACGGCCGCTGAGCTGGCCGTGGGGCAGACGCTCGCGTGCGCGCCCGAGGGCATCGTCGCTGTCGTGGGCCGTCTCGATCCTGACGGCAAGGGCGGCGCGGCGATCGCTAGCGTCTCGCTGTTCGACCAGCGCCCTGGCGCAAAGATCGACGTGCTGGGCCACATTCCCGTCGACGCCAAGGTTCTGGCCGCGTCCTGTCCCAAGACACAGGCTTCGCAGGCCTTGGCCCCCGATTTCGAAGGCGGCTACGCCAGCTGGCGTCAGGCCTTCGAGAGCGGCAAGGGTGGTTACTTCACTATCTCCATTAGCGAAATTCTCGACGTCGTGAAGAAGACGATGTCCGAGGCGGGAGCATCCCAATGACCGACAAGACCGCTCTCACCCAGACCGAGCTCTATCTGAAGAACCGCCAGGCCCTGATCGACGGCCATGCCTATGACCCCTCGACCGAGCGCGACGCGTGCGGTGTCGGCCTGGTCTGCGCCATCGACGGCCAGCCGCGCCGCGAAGTCGTAGAGCTGGCGATCAAGGCCCTGAAGGCCCTCTGGCACCGGGGCGCGGTCGACGCCGACGGCAAGACCGGCGACGGGGCCGGCGTGCTGGCCAGCGTGCCGCAGGACTTCTTCGTCGACCAGGCCCGCCGCA
>JACMOF010000437.1 GCA_014378155.1 Caulobacter sp.
GCGCCGTGCCGGCGTGGAAGATCACGGCCTCGCCGCCAAATTCGCTGTCGGCGCCCTGGATCAGACCGCCGGACACTGGCGCTTCGGGATAGCCCTCGGCGGCCAGCACTCCGCAGATTGCCGCCTCCTCGCGCCAGACCGGCGGGGCGGCGCCCGCCAGCTCGCCCTTAGCGGCGGCCAGCAACAGCGGCACGAGGTCGCTTTCCAGCCGCAGCATGAGGGTCTGGCATTCGGGATCGCCGAAGCGGGCGTTGTATTCGACCAGCTTGGGGCCCGTCTCGGTGAGCATCAGCCCGGCATAGAGAACGCCGACATAGGGACAGCCCTCTGCGGCCATGCCCTCGACGGTCGGGACGACCAACTCACGCCAGGCTTGCTCGACCAGGGCGTTGGTCAGCACGGGCGGTGGGGAATAGGTCCCCATCCCGCCGGTATTGGGGCCCGTATCGCCGTCATAGGCCCGCTTATGGTCCTGGGCCGCGCCGAACAACAGGGCGGTCCTGCCGTCGCAGATGGCGAACAGCGAGGCCTCCTCGCCGTGCATGAATTCCTCGATCACCACCCGCGTCCCGGCCGAGCCGAAGCGGCCGCCCAGCATGTCGAGCACGGCGGCGTCGGCCTCGGTACGACCGGCGGCGATCACCACGCCCTTGCCGGCCGCCAGGCCGTCGGCCTTGATGACGAACGGCGCGGTCAGGGTGTCGAGAAACGTCCCGGCCGAGACCGCGTCGGTGAACACCCCATAGGCCGCCGTGGGCAAGCCGTGGCGGGCGCAGAAATCCTTGGTGAAGGCCTTGGACGTCTCCAGCCGCGCCGCCCGGGCGCTACCGCCGAAACAGGGGACACCAATCTCGGCCAGCCGGTCGGCCAAACCGACCTCCAGCGCCGATTCCGGGCCCACGACCACCAGGTCGGCGGCGATCTCCTGGGCCAGGGCGACCAGGCCCTCGACATCGGTGACCTTGAGGTTTCGCAGCTCGGCGACGGCCTCGATCCCCGGATTGCCCGGCGCGGCCACCAGCCGTCCGCACAGCGGCGACTGAGCGATCTTCCAGGCCAGGGCGTGCTCGCGCCCGCCCGACCCGACGAGCAGAATGGTCAGCTTTTCCATGAGGCCGGGGTGTGGAACCAGAGGGCCACGAGGTCAAGGCCGCGCTGACTGCAGAGCCTGGAGGCGCGCCGGCCCCCCCGGGTCTGGCGGCTGGTGATGGAGAGCGACGGCAGGGTGGTGACCAGCCGAACCTATCGCGACGACCTGTTGCGGCGGTTGGGACGTTAGGGCGTATTAAGAATTTAGCGCTTCATCGCAGCAGAATGGTTATGGCGACGGAAGTCCACAACTGCGGCGCCTGGCTGCCACGCCCAGCCGCCGCGCCGTCTCCCTAGGCGAACACCACCGTCTTCACCCCGGCGATCAGCACGCGGTGCTCGACGTGCCAGGTCACGGCGCGGGCCAGGACGGCGCACTCTACGTCACGGCCCAGCGTGACCAGGTCGTCGGGCGCGTGGCTGTGGTCCACACGATGGACGCCCTGTTCGATGATCGGGCCTTCGTCCAGGTCGGTGGTCACATAGTGGGCCGTGGCCCCGATGATCTTCACGCCGCGCTCGAAGGCTTGGTGGTAGGGCTTGGCGCCCTTGAAGCTGGGGAGGAACGAGTGGTGAATGTTGATGCACCGCCCCGACAGCCTCGCGCAAAGGGCGGGCGACAGGATCTGCATGTAGCGGGCCAGCACCACCAGATCGACGGCCAGGTCGTCGACGAGCTGGAGGAAGGCGTCTTCCTGTTCGGCCTTGTTGGTCTTGGTGGTCGGGAGGTGGAAATAGGGCAGTCCGCTCCACTCGGTGAACGAGCGCATGTCCTCGTGGTTGGAGACCACGCCGACGATCTCGACCGGCAGCAGGCCCGCTCGCCAGCGGTGCAGCAGGTCGAACAGGCAGTGGCCGAACTTGGAGACCGCGATCAGCACCTTGGGCTTGGCGCCCGTGTCGTGCAGGGCCCAGATCATGCCGAAGCGTTTGGCGATCAGCTCGAAGCCCTGGCGCAGCGCGCCGATCCCCGGCATGTCGCCGTCGGGACGGAACACCGTGCGCATGTAGAACTGGTCGGCCAAGCTGTCGTTGAAGTGGCTGCTCTCGACGATAGAGGCGTCGTTATCGGCCAAGAAGCCGGACACGGCCGCCACGACGCCCTTACGATCAGGGCATTGCAGGATCAGGATGTAGCGGTCGGCGGCGGTCTGGTCGTTCATGACACGGTCCTAGAGCATCGCGCGGAAAAGTGGCCACCGGTTTTCCGCAAAAGCGATGCGAAAACAAAAGTCTAGAGCAAGCCGTGCGATTCCTATATCGCGCGGCTTGCTCTAGTCGACCTGGGTCGCGCGCGGCAACAACCATTGTCCTCATGGATCATACACCAGGAAAACGCGTCGCGATCGCCGACAACGGCCAGGCGGCGCTCGAGGCCATCGGCCAGGAGGCCTTCGACCTGGTGCCTGGCGGTCGAGTTTAACGCGGCGTCTCGGTCGAGGTGTGGATCGAGAACAGCGGGCCGGTCGAGGTGCTGCCGCCCGCCTGCGCGGCCGAATATCTAGGCTTCGCCGAGGCGGTCGCGCTGACGGCCGACCCCGATAGGCCGCCGGACGCCCACCAGCCGCAGATCAAGACACTGGAACACGCGTGATGTGGAGGGGCGGCTGTAGCGGCCGCCCTTTTCACGGCTTCGACAAGTTGGTCATGGGATCGTCACCGGCTGTCGCGTAGTCTTCACCGGATCGCGACGCCGCCGACCTCGGGAAATCCATGAAGCCCCCCATCAAACGCCTGGCCGACCTCAAGCCCGCCTCCGCCCCGGCCAAGGCCTATGCCCGGCCCACGCCGATGGTGACCCGGCGCAAGAGCGGCAAGGTCCTGACCGACGCCGAGCGCGCGGCCTTCCTGGCCTCGCGGCAGGATCTGGTGTCGAAATAACGACGCGATCGGGGGGCCGAGACTTGAACCGCCTAGCCCCTTCCCGAACCGCCCGCGTCGGCGAGGCCGCGCCTCAAAACCTTGATGGCGAGCTTGCTCTGGCGTCTGGCCGTGTCAAGGACCGCCCTCCGGCCGGCCGCGCCGCGGCGGCCCCAGCGGGGCCGCCCTTGACACTGCCAGACGCCAGAGCTCCGATCCACCAAGGCTTTAAGGCGCGGCCCCATCCGGGGCGGATGGGGGCTTTCGCCCAGCGAACCTCTCCAAGGACTCAAGTTTTATTGCAGCAGGTGTGCCCGCCGTTTTGCGAGATAAGCCAATGAAGCTTCAAACCTACGATATGGAATTACAGGAAGCGGTCAGGATGCCGTCTCCAGGCCGCTGCATCTACTGCGGGGACAATGAAGGGAAGCTCACAGACGAACACGTCATCCCCTACGCCCTGGGCGCTCACACAGCGATCTTTGAAAAGGCCAGTTGCGTCGCCTGCGCACAAACGATTCAGAAGTACGAGCAACGCATCCTTCGAAGTCAGCTAGGCGTGTTTAGAGCTCGCATCGATGCGCCGACCCGCAATCGGAAGGATCGACCCACTCATCAAGATCTCCACTTCATTGAAGTCGATCGGGACGGACGACAAATCCGCGATCTGGGCAACAGAAGCTTTTCGATCGACGACACACCACTCAACCTTTGTGTTTGGCAATTAGCGCCCCCGCGCATCCTTGGAGAACAGCGAACCGAAGAGGAGCACGTGGGACAACCATGGGCCTCGATTGCTCAAAGCGTAAGCCAGAAGGCGCTGGCAATGCGCCTCGCACGCGAGGTCGCAGAAGAGACGGGGGCAGAGCACGTCGCGATTAAGGTGGACACGATAAACCGCGATGATTTCTTGCGCTTCTTGGTCAAGACCGCCCACGCCTACGCCGTGTTCGAGAAAGGATTAGGATCATTCCGCTCCCTTACCACTGATATAATACTCAACCGAGACGACAATCTTGCGCAATATATTGGCAGCAGCCCGATTAATCCCGAATATGAAAGTAGCCTTTCAAACATGACCGAACTGGGCCTCGGTGTTGTGAAAGATGGGCCAGCAGCTGGATATACCGCTGTATATATTCGCCTTTACCCGATGCTTGGCACGCCGCCACACGTTGTTGTCGTGGGTGAGCCGCCGTAGTCGCCGCGCGAATTTACTTCGAACTGAGCTTTCGATTACCGGAGAGCAGGCACCTGCAAAGTCCGACAACGTTAGTGAGTGAAACTCAGCAGCCAAAACGCCAACAGCCCAGACCTCTCGGCCGGGGCTGTTGCACATTCTAAAGCTAACCCGCCCGCCGCCCTATGCCGCGTCCAGATCCAGCGAATACCCCGCCGAGCGCACGGTGCGGATCGGATCCCCGTCCACGTCCCCGTTCAGCGCCTTGCGCAGCCGGCCGATGTGGACGTCCATGGTCCGCGCCTCGACATAGACGTCCGAGCCCCAGCCGGCGTCCAGCAGCTGTTCGCGGCTGAACACCCGGCCCGGGTGCTGCATCAGGTAGTCGAGCAGGCGGAATTCGGTGGGGCCCAGGTGGACTTCCTTGCCCTGGCGTTTCACGCGGTGGGCGACGCGGTCGATGATGATGTCGCCGACCGTGATGCGGTCGTCGGCCAGGCCGGGGCGGATACGGCGCAGCACGGCGCGCACGCGGGCGGTCAGC
>JACMOF010000438.1 GCA_014378155.1 Caulobacter sp.
CGAGCGCCTGACCCATGACCTGGCCGTCCGCGCCCTGGCCCATATCGAGGAGGTCGAGGCGGCAGGCGGCATGGCTCGCGCAATCGAGCAGGGCATCCCCAAGCTGCGAATCGAGGAAGCGGCCGCCAAGACCCAGGCCCGCATCGACGCCAATCGCCAGAGCGTGGTCGGCGTCAACCGCTACAAGCCCGAGGTCGAGGACGTCATCCCGATGCTGAAGGTCGACAACTCGTCGGTCCGCGCCCAGCAGCTGGAAAAACTGGCCCGCCTGAAGGCCGCGCGTGATCCTGCCAGGACGGCCGCCGCGCTGAAGGCCCTGGAAGACGGCGCGCGGGGCGCCGAGAACCTACTGGCCCTGGCCGTGGATGCGGCCCGCGCCCATGCCACGGTCGGCGAGATCAGCCTGGCCATGGAGAACGTCTTCGGCCGCCACCGCGCCACCATCCAGTCGATCGAGGGCGTCTATGGCAAGGAGGCCGGCGCCGATCCCAAGGCCGCACGAGCCCGGGCCATGGTCGCCGCCTTCCAGGAAGCCCACGGGGCCCCGCCTCGCATCCTGGTCGCCAAGATGGGCCAGGATGGCCACGATCGGGGCCAGAAGGTGATCGCCAGCGCCTTTTCCGACCTCGGCTTCGACGTCGACATCGGCCCGCTGTTCCAGACCCCGGCCGAGGCCGCGCAGCAGGCCGTGGCCCACGACGTCCACATCGTCGGCGCCTCGTCCCTGGCGGCCGGACACCTGACCCTGGCGCCTGAACTGAAGGCCGAACTGGTCAAGCAGGGACGCGGCGACATCATGATGGTGGTCGGCGGCGTGATCCCGCCCCAGGACTTCGACGCCTTGCGGCAAGCCGGCGCGGCGGCGATCTTCCCGCCGGGCACGGTGATCGCCGAGGCGGTCATCGAGCTGCTGGAAAAGCTGAACAAGCAGTTGGGGTATACGCAGGGGGAAGGGTGAACGAGGTGCGAGGCGGCGACGTCCTGCGTCTGATCGAAGTGGCTGACAGCTCGATCCTGCATGACCTCAGGGTCAAGGCCGAACTCGACGCTCGGCATGGCGTGACCGACTATTGGTGGTCGATGCTTATGGCCGCCGGATTTTCGTCCATCGCGATCCCACGGCCAATGGGTACGGCGAGATCAACGAGCTCAATCGCAGCGGCGAGGTCGCGCCCCTTTCCGGATTTGACGGTCAAGGTTGCCGACCTGCCGACCTGCCGACCTGCCGACCTGCCGACTTAAGCCCTACCGCTTGTCCGCCTTCACCTTGCGCTTCTTGCGCGTCTTGATGTCGATGTCGTCGGGCAGACCGTGCTTGGACTCGATGTCCTTCTGCAGCGCCTTGGCGGCCATCAGGTGGCCGGGGAACAGGGTATCGACCGCCCAGCCCAGCATCGGCACGGTGTCGGACAGGTTGTCGGCGGCCAGATAGGCGGCCATCCGGGCCATCGTGGCGGCAGAGGCTCTGGCTTGCATGGCGTGGTAGAGCAGCACCCCGCCCGCACCCAGGCCGTAGGCCAGACCCACGCCGGGCACCCAGGCCAGAACGCCGTCCAGGCCAATGCCGAAGGGGCCAATGCCGATCAAGCGATCGGACAGGCGCTTGATGGTCTCGGCGTGCCGCCAGGCCTGATGGGCCTTATGGCGGTGGGAGGAAGGGCCTTCGTCGACGACGTAGCCCTCAAGGGTTTCGGCGGTGCGCTCGGTCATGTCAGTTCAACGCGCCTCTACGAACTTGGTTGTCTGAACGCCAAACTAGCCCAGAAACACGACACGGCGTTTTTCCTTGCCGGCCCGAATTCGCTCCAGAAGGTCGCGATATTCGGCCGTGCCCTGGACATCCTTGCGCGTGCCCTCGAAATAGATCGTGTCGTCCATGTGCTTGGTCAGCATATCGGCCGACCACTTGTGGCCGGTGAACAGCATGTCGGCGATCTTGCCGGCCACCGGCACCGCGCCGGCGACGGTGTCGATCAAGATGATGGCGACGATCTGCACCACGATCATCGGCGCGGCGCGCGCTCGCACGGCGTCGATGACGATCAGCCCCCCGGCTCCCAAGCTGTAGAGCTCGCCCGCCCCCGGGATCCAGGTCAGCAGGCCGTCCAGGCCGATGCCCAGCGGCCCAATCCCGACCACGTTGTCGGACAGCTTCTTCACCCGCTCGACGTTGTTGCGGATATTGTGAAGATCCAAATGCGATTTGGCGAAGATCACCCGGCGGCCCCCAGCAGCGGAAGCGGTCAATCTGCCTTAACCACGGGCGCGCAGGAAGTGGTCAAAGCGCAGTTTCCCGCGTCAGGCGAAACCCCGACGCAAATACTTCGCGCCGGAAGGGAGCCCCTCGCGGATCAGCGGGTTTGTGCTTAAGTTAACGGCGACGCGCCGACGGCGGCTGAGGGGAACTTACCGATGCTGATCTCGACCACCCCCTTTATCGAGGGCCGGCCGGTCCAGGATTACAAGGGCGCGATCTACGCCCAGTCGATCCTCGGCGCCAACGTGGTGCTGGATCTGATGGCGGCAATCCGCGACTTTATCGGCGGCCACTCGAAATCCTATGAGCGCGTGCTGGCCCGGGCCCGCGAAGACGCCATGAAGGCCCTCGTCAAAGAGGCCGAAAAACTGGGCGCCAACGCCATACTGGCCGTCGATCTCGACTACAACACCGTCGGCCCCAACGGCTCGATGATGATGGTTTCGGTATCCGGGACGGCTGTCGTCCTTTAGCTAGCGCGGCAACGACAGGCCAAACCAACCGCTCACCCCGGCGGATGCCGGGATGAGCGGTATTAAAGAGCGGCCAGCCGCTCGGCTTGAGCTACCCAGGCGTCGCGCTCGGCGCGGCCCTTCAAGTTCAGCTGGTTATCGAACTTGGCCAAGTCCTTGGCGCCCCAGGCGGCGATCTCTGCGAACCGGGTCACGCCCAGCTCGGCCAGCGCCACCGCCAGCTTGGGGCCGATGCCGACCAGCAGCGTCAGATCGTCGGCGGTCGCCTCTACGGTCTCGACAGCGGCTTCGACCACGGGTTTGGCTAAAGCCTTTGCGGTTTCCACAGCTTCGGTCGTAGCGACTTCGGCGGTATCGAGCGTCTGTTCCATCGCTTCAGCGACGGCCTCGATCACGGGCGCGGGTTCGACGGGGTCCGCCACCTCGACCGGGGCGAGGTCAAGCGCGGGCGCCTCGATGACTGGGGCAATGAAAGGTTCGGACCCCGGCGCCTTGAGCGAGGGCGCCATCAACGCCTC
>JACMOF010000439.1 GCA_014378155.1 Caulobacter sp.
CCCCACCGTCCGCGCCCGCCCGCTGAGTTCCGAGCCCGCGTCCCGGTCCAGCCGCAGATAGACGGGCAGAGCCAGCAGGGTCACCACCCCGATCGCCATATAGGGCCAGACGAAGCGCTCGGGCGTCAGGTGGGCGCCGTGGCCGCGGGCCAGGTGCAGCATCAGGCCGCCGAAGCTGACGCCAAGGGCCAGGCCCACCTGCTGGGCGACCGCCGACAGGGTTGAGGCCGCGGCGATCTGGGCCTGGGGCACGTCGGCATAGGCGATGGTGTTGGCGGCGATGAACTGGTTGGAGCGCGCGAAGCCGCCAAGGAACAGGGTTCCAGCCATCAGCAGCATCGGCGTCTCAGGCCGAAAGAAGCCCGGCGCGGCGGTCAGAATCGCGGTCGCGGTGACGAACACCGCCAGCGAGGTGCGGAAGCCGAAGCGCTTCAGGCCGGCGGCGGCGAACGGGCGGGCGATCAGTACGCCGACGCCCGTCCCCAAGGTCACCATGCTGGCCTTCAGGGGGCTCCAGCCCAGGGCTACCTGCAGCAGCAGCGGCATCAGGAACGGGCTGGCCCCGATGCCCAGCCGCACGAAGGCCCCGCCCACCAGGCTGGCGCGGAAGGTGCGATATTTGAGCAAGCCCAGGTCGAGGATCGGCTTGGGCGTCACCTTGGCCTTGCGCAGGTAGAGCCAGCCCGATCCGATCGCCAAGGCTAGCACCAGCGCCACGCCCCACAGCGGCAACAACGACAGTCCCGCCGTCTCGGCCACTACCACCAGGCCGCTGATCGCCACGGCCGACAGGGTGAAGCCCAGCCAGTCGAAGCGGCCCATCTCCTGGGGTTGGCTCTTGGGCACGAAGCGCATCACCGCCGTCATGCCCAGCAGGCCGATGGGGACATTCAGATAGAAGATCCACGGCCAGGCGGCGACGCTCAGCACCAGGCCGGCCAGGGGCGGGCCGACCAGCGGGCCGATCAGGGCCGGCATGGTGAACCAGCCCATGGCCTTGATCAGCTTGTCCTTGGGGGTCGCACCGACGACGATCAGCCGCGCCACCGGCGTCATCATCGCCCCACCGATTCCCTGGACGATGCGCGAGGCGACCAGGGTTTCCAGGCTGCGCGAAAGGCCGCACAGGGCCGAGCCGGCCAGGAACACCACCATGGCGGTCATGAACACCCGCCGCGCCCCGAACCGCTCCGCCGCCCAGCCGCTGGCCGGGGTGAACACCGCCAGGGCCAGGATGTAGGAGGTCAGGGCCAGCTTCAGGTGGATGGGGTCGACGCTAAAGGCCCGGGCCAGGGTAGGCAGGGCGGTCGACAGGGCGGTGGAGTCGATGAACTCCATCAGCAGCGCGCTGGCGACGGCCAGGGAGATCAGGCGGGTCCCGCGAACGGGCGCTTCGGGCTGCACGAAAGACACGGCTAGGGCTTACGCTTGGCGTTCGCCGATCTCAAGCCTGGCGCGTTATGGTCGTGAACCGCCGCCGGAGCCCGCGATGCCGTCCCAAACCCACCTGTCCGAGCTGGAGGCGGAGATGGCCCAGGCTGTCGCGGCCGAGGACTTCGAAACCGCCGCCGCCCTGCGCGATCGCATCGACCTGATCCGCCGCGACCTGCGGGTGATGGAGCAACCGGAGGCCGGCGCGCCCCAGGCCTCCTACCTGAAGCGCCAGGAGCCGGGAAAGATGGGACTAGGCACCAACCAGTCGAGCTATGTGCCGCCGGAGGGCTGGATCCCGCCCAAGAAGCCGGATCCGATGACGGCGGGGCACTCGAAGGGCGGTCGGCGGTTGAAGTAGGAGCGACCCCGCCTCGCACGTCCTTGGTCAACACAGCAAAGGAGAACGTCATGTCTTATGTCGACGGTTTCGTGATCGCGGTCCCCAAGGCCAAGATCGAGGCTTACAAGGAAATGGCTCGCCTCGGCGGCCAGGTCTGGATGGAATACGGGGCCCTGTCCTACGTCGAGTGCTTCGGTGATGACGTGCCCTACGGCGAGGTCACCTCGTTCCCGCGCGCGGTGCAGGCCAGCGAGGACGAGGTCGTGGTGTTCTCGTGGATCACCTATCGCGACAAGGCCGCCCGCGACGAGATCATGGCCAAGGTGATGGCCGACGAGCGCCTGAAGGGCTACATGACCGACATGCCGTTCGACGGCAAACGGATGATCTTCGGTGGCTTCGAGGCGTTCCTGGAGCTGTGACTCAACGCCCGGGGCGGGGATCGGACGTGCGTCGTCCCGGGATCTTCAGGCAGTCGGCGTCCGGCTTCTGGCCGTGCTGGGGCTTGGCGACGGGATGGGGCAGGCGGGCGCCGCTCAGCTTAGAGCGCGTTTGGTTTACACAGATGCATCGCTCCTATTCCCCGTCTTCCCGGCGAAGGCCGGGGCCCCGGTTGGTCCCGGGCCCCTCGTGGTTTCACCTGGGCCCCGGCCTTCGCCTGGGAGACGAAAGATTTTGAATGCCGATTCAATCTGAGCCAAAGGCGCGCTAGAGCGTTTCCCGACCTGACTGCGTCATGCCGTGAGCTCTAATCTTTTGTTTTAACGCATTTTTCTTCAAGCGAACCGGAACCACTTCGCTCGAAAATGCTCTAGCCTGGTGGTCGAAAGACTTGATCATATCGGTCCTCCCTTGTGTTTTTCTTGTCTTCAGGCCGCCGCGCTGAGGC
>JACMOF010000440.1 GCA_014378155.1 Caulobacter sp.
AGCTCAAGCGACAGGCCCGTCAGCCGTCCTTCGTCGTCGAAGCCGACGTCATAGGCGATCTCGAAGTCATGCCGCTTGCCGGTCATGACCATGTCCTCGTCGCGGTCGGGGCGGGCCTTGGCGGCGCGACCGGTCTTGACCGCCACCAGGGCGGCCGCAGCCGCGAACAGCGAGGCCTGGGTCTCCTTGCCGCCGAACCCGCCACCCATCCGGCGAACCTCGATGGTCACCGAGGTGTGGGGCACGTCGAGCACGCGGGCGACCAGGTGCTGCACCTCACTGGGATGCTGGGTGGACGACCAGACATGGACGTCGCCGGCCTCGCCCGGCGTGGCCAAGGCGACCTGGCCCTCGAGGTAGAAGTGATCCTGGCCGCCGATCGCGAACTTGCCTTGCAGACGCCGGGGGGATGTGGCCAAGGCGGCGGCAGCGTCGCCGCGCGCCATGCGTTGGGATTTCTCGATCTTCAGATCGAGGTCGCGGGCCTGGGCGATGGTGATGGCGGCCGGCAAATCCTCATAGACCACCACGGCCTTGGCGGAGGCGGCGCGGGCTGCGGCGATCGAGGTCGCGGCCACGGCGAACAGGCTCTGGCCGACGCAGACCACCTCGCTGTCGGCGAACAGCTTGTCGTCGTGGATCACCGGGCTGACGTCGTTCTCGCCAGGGATGTCGGCGGCGGTCAGCACGACGACGACGCCAGGGCTCGCGCGGACGCCGTCAAGATCCATCGACACGATCCGCGCATGGGCCTTGGCGCTCATGCCCAGATGGACGTGGAGCATGCCGGCCGGTTCGGGAATGTCATCGACATAGATCGCCGCGCCGCTGACATGGCGCAGGGCGCTGTCGTGCGGCAGCGAGGCGTGAACGCCTTGGAAGACGACGGGCTCGATCACCGTGGCGCTGGAGTCAGCCATGGGTGGCGGCCAGCGGCACACGGGTAGCAACGCCGGGCCGGTCGGACTCTATGAAGACCTTGCGCAGCATGTTGCCCGCCGCCAGGGCGCGATAGGCCGCCGAGGCGCGGACGTCGGTCAGAGGCGTGAAGTCCTCGGCCAAGGCGGCGACGGCGGCGTCGATCGTCGCGGCGTTCCAGGCCTGGCCCACCAAGGCCGCCTCGCAGGCGCTGGCTCGCCCTGGCGTACCGGCCATGCCACCAAAGGCGATACGGGCGCCAAGAACGATCTCGTTCTCGACCTTGATGTTGAATGCCCCGCACACCGCCGAGATGTCCTGGTCGAAGCGCTTGGACAGCTTGAACACCTTGAACAGCGCGCCCGGCGGCGGCGGCACGAGCACCGCCTCGACGAACTCGCCGGCCCGCCGGTCCTGTTTTCCGTAAGTGATGAAGAAGTCTTCCAGTGGCAGGGTGCGCTGGGTCTCGCCCTGGCGTAGCACCAACTGGGCCCCGGCCGCGATCAGGGCCGGCGGCATGTCGCCGATCGGCGAGCCGTTGGCGATATTGCCGCCGATCGTGCCGCTGTTGCGCACCTGGGTCGAACCCAGCCGCCGCATCACGGCGCCCAGGTCTGGATAGAGCACGCTGAGCGCCTCCAGCGCCTCGACATAGCGCACGCCCGCCCCGATGCGCAGGCTTCTCCCCTCGCGCGTCAGGGTCTTCAGCTCCGCCACTTGGCCGATATCGATCAGAACGGCCAGGGGCCTGCGCAGCTTGGTCACCCACAAACCGATGTCGGTGGCCCCCGCCACGATTACGGCTTGGGGATGCTCGGCGTAGGTCGCCGCCAACTCGGCCAGCGAGCGCGGCGCGAACCAGCGGCGGGTGATCCCCGCGATGGCGTCGTCGTGTTCCAGGCCCAGCATCGCCGTGCGCTGCAACGGCGCCAGCGCCGTGGCGACGTCCGGCGCGGCCTCGGACGGGATCGCCTCGGCCGCCGCGAGGATAGCGCCATAGCCGGTGCAGCGACATAGATTGCCCGCCAGCACCTCCTCGATCGGCGCGCCCGCCCCCTGGGCCGCGATGGCGCGGGCATACAGCGACATGACGATGCCCGGCGTACAGAACCCGCATTGCGAGCCGTGATGCTCGACCAGCGCGGCCTGCACCGGATGCGGCTGGTCCTTGGCCCCGTTTTGCCCCGAAAGGCCCTCGACGGTGATCACCGCCTTGCCGTCCAGCATCGGCACGAACTGGATACAGCTGTTGACCGCCCGCCAAGCGGTCCCACCCTGCCCGTCAAGCTCGCCGACCAGCACGGTGCAAGACCCGCAGTCGCCCTCGGCGCAGCCTTCCTTGGTTCCGGTTCGGCGCAGGTCGCCGCGCAGGTGCTCCAGCAGCGTGCTGGTGGGATCGACGCCCCGGGCCTCGACCACCTCGCCGTTCAGCAGGAAACGCACCGCGTCCATCAACTGCCCCGATAGGTCGAATAGGCGAACGGCGAGACCAGCAGCGGCACATGGTGGTGCTGCTCCGGGTCGGCGACGTTGAAATCGATGACCACCACGTCGAGGAAGGGCGGATCGCTGACCGTCGCGCCCGAGGCCTTGAAATAGTCACCCGCCGAGAATTCTAGCCGATAGCCGCCGGCCACCAGGTCCGCGCCTTCGACCAGCCGCGCGCGACCGTCGGCGTCGGTCCGCATTTCGCCCAAAAGCGCGAGCTCGCCGCCGCGATGGGCGGAAACCCGCACAACGACGCCCGCCGCCGGGCGGCCGGCCGCCGTGTCGAGGATATGGGTGGTCAGGCCGCTCATGCTTTCGTCGTTCCTTGCTCGGCGTTTCGGTGCGGCAGTCTAGACTTTCGGGACACGGAACGATGCTGAAACCGCCTCGCCCACAAGTCCAGCCCGCCGTGTCCGCCATCGACGCGACGGTCGCAACCGCCTCGCCCGCCGGCGCTCAACGCCTGCCGCCTGAGCATTATATAAGTCTTTTATTACTTATTGAGCCACGGTTGATCGCTTCAGATCCGTCGTGACGCCCAAAAAACGCCAGCATACGCCCTGTAAGGTTGGAAATACCGGACCAACACCGGTAGCTAGACCTGTGACGGATCGCGCCAAGACGATCCGCGCCGCTTTGCCTGCGCAGTCACCGAGGAACGACCGATGGACGAGGACTTCCGTAAAGCCGCCCTGGATTATCACCGTCTGCCACGGCCCGGGAAACTGGCCATCGAAGCCACCAAGCGCATGGCCACGCAGCGCGACCTGGGCCTGGCCTATTCGCCCGGCGTCGCCGCCCCCTGCGAGGCGATCGCCGCCAATCCCGATCTGGCGCGCGACTACACCGCTCGAGGCAATCTGGTAGCCGTGATCTCCAACGGCACCGCCGTGCTGGGCCTGGGCAATATCGGCCCGCTGGCCAGCAAGCCGGTGATGGAAGGCAAGGCCGTCCTGTTCAAGAAGTTTGCCGGCATCGACGTCTTCGACCTTGAGGTCGACGCCGAGGATCCAGACAAGTTCATTGAGGTGGTCGCCGCCCTGGAGCCCACCTTCGGCGGCATCAATCTGGAGGACATCAAGGCCCCCGAATGTTTCATCATCGAGCGCAAGCTGCGTGAACGGATGAACATCCCGGTCTTCCACGACGACCAGCACGGCACCGCCATCGTCTGCGCCGCCGCTGTTCGCAACGCCCTGGTCGTGCAGGGCAAGACCCTCAAGGACGTCAAGCTGGTGACCTCGGGAGCCGGCGCCGCCGCCCTGGCCTGCGTGGACCTGCTGGTCTCGATGGGCCTGCCGGTCGAGAACGTGACTCTGACCGACATCAAGGGCGTGGTTTATGCCGGCCGCGACGCCGACATGCTTGACAACATGGCCCGCTATGCCCGCCAGACCGACGCCCGCACCCTCTCTGAAGTGTTGGCCGGCGCCGACATCTTCCTGGGCCTGTCGGCCCCTCGCGTGTTCAAGGCCGAATGGCTGCCGCTGCTGGCGCCCAATCCGCTGATCCTGGCCATGGCCAATCCCGAGCCGGAAATCCTGCCTGAGCTGGTCGCCGCCGCCCGGCCCGACGCCATCGTCGCCACCGGCCGCAGCGACTATCCCAATCAGGTCAACAACGTCCTGTGCTTCCCGTTCATCTTTCGGGGCGCACTAGACGTCGGCGCCAGCGAGATCAACGAGGCCATGAAGGTGGCGGCCGTCGAGGCCATCGCCGAACTCGCCCGGGCCGAGGCCTCCGAGGTGGTGGCCAGCGCCTATGGCGGCGTCGCCCCGATGTTCGGCGCCCAGTACATCATTCCCAAGCCGTTTGACCCCCGGCTGATCCTGCAGATCGCCCCGGCCGTGGCCCGGGCTGCCATGGACAGCGGCGTCGCCACCCGGCCGATCGCCGACTTCGACGCCTATCGGCAGGAGCTGGAGCTGTTCGTCTATCGCTCCGGCCAACTGATGCGGCCGCTGTTCGAGCGGGCTCGCAAGGCGACCAAGGGCCAGACGGTGCGCGTGGCCTATGCCGAGGGCGAGGACGAGCGCGTGCTGCGCGCCGTCCAGACCGTGCTCGACGAGGGCCTGGCCAAGCCGGTGCTGATCGGCAAGCGCGAGACCATCATCGCCAAGGCCACCGAGATGGGCCTGCGCATGAACTTTGACGGTGCGGTCGAGATCCTCGACCCGGCGGCCGACACCGAGCTCTTCGCGCCCCTGGTCGATCGCTATCAGAGCCTGGTCAGCCGGCGCGGCGTGCCGCCCCTCGCCGCCCAGCGCCGGGTGACCAACCGCCGGACGGTTTCAGCCTCCATGCTGCTGCAGGCCGGCCATGTCGACGCCGCCTTGGTGGGTGGGGCCGGCGACTGGTGGCAGCACATGACCTATGTGCTGCCGATCATTCCCAAGCGCGAGACGGTCGGCCGGATCTATGCGCTATCCGCCCTGATCATCGACAACGGCACGCTGTTCTTCTGCGACACCCACGTCAATGTCGATCCGACCGCCGAACAGGTGGCCGAGATGACGCTGCTGGCCGCCGAGTCCGTTCGCCGCTTTGGCTTGACGCCGAAGGCCGCCCTGCTGTCGCACTCCAGCTTTGGGGCCAGCAACTCGCCGACCGCCCGCAAGATGCGCGACGCCCTGGCCATCGTCCGCGCACAGGCCCCCGAGCTTGAGGTCGACGGCGAGATGCACGCCGACGCCGCCCTGTCCCAGGCCCTGCGTGATCGCCTCGTGCATGACAGCCAGCTGAAAGGTTCGGCCAATCTGCTGATCATGCCGACCTTGGACGCCGCCAATATCGCCCTGACCTTGCTTAGCGCCGCGACCGAGGGCCTACTGGTCGGCCCCGTGCTGCTGGGCATGAGCCGCCCGCTGCACGTGCTGACGCCCAGCGTCACGGCGCGTGGCATCGTCAACATGACTGCCCTGGCGGTGAACCAGGCCGCAGCCGAGCGTGAGCAGGGGTTGGTCTAGGATCCAGACTCATTGAGCCCACCAGATGATGATTGCGGCGATGAAGACGGCGCTGGCGAAGATGGCGGCGAGTTTGTCGTAGCGGGTTGCGACGCGCCGCCAGTCTTTGAGCCTGCAGAACATCCGCTCGACGAGATTGCGCTGCTTGTAGGCCTCTGGATCGAAGG
>JACMOF010000441.1 GCA_014378155.1 Caulobacter sp.
GCAGACCGTCTTGGGATAGCCGCGATAGAACAGGCAGGCGGGCAGGGCGCCCTGGTCGAGGATGAATTCCCGGGCCAAGGTGTCCAGATAGTCCGACGACACGCCTGGCGCGACGTGCGGGATCAGCATGTCCAGGCACTCGGCCGCCAGCTTGCCGGCCTTGCGCATGCCCTCGAAGTCGGAAGGCTTGTGCAGCTTGATGGCGCCGGTGCGGGTCTCGGCTTCGATCTCGGCCGTGTCGTCTAGGGTCATGGCGGCTTCGTCTCAAACGGCCGGTGCGTCCCGCCAGGGGATGCGCCGGGAAATGCGGATCTGCGTCGGGCTTATGTCGCAACCATAGCACAGAACTTCAACGCCCGCTGCCGCCGCGTCGTTCAGACCCTTGGCATAGACCGGATCCAGGTCCGCGCAGGCGGCGAAGCTGTCGCAGTCGGTGCGCTGGATGACGAACAGCTGCACGGCCCGCCCGCCCTTGGCGACCTCGGCGGCCAGGTCCTTCAGGTGCCTGGCGCTGCGGGCCGCCACGCAGTCGGGGAACTCGGCCAGGGTCCCACCACGACGGAAGTGGCAGTTCTTGACCTCCAGCCAGCACGACGGGCGATCCGGATGGGTCAGCAGGAAATCAACGCGGCTGGCCTCGCTGTATTTGACTTCTGGGCGGATCACGGAATAGCCGGCCAGCTCCGGGATGGTGTCGGCCGCCAGGGCTTCGGCGACCAGCTTGTTGGGGTTCATGGTGTTGACGCCCACCAGGCCGCGATCGGTCTCGACCAGCTGCAGCGTCCAGGCCAGCTTGCGCTTTGGGTCGCCTGACCAAGACACCCACGCCGCCAGGCCGGGATCCTTCAGTCCCAGCATCGCGCCCGGGTTGGGCACGTGCGCGGTGATCTCGCGGCCGTCGTCCAGCACCAAGTCGACGAAGAAGCGCTTGTAGCGCTCGACGATCACGCCGCGCGCCATCGGTTGCGGGAGAAGCATGGGAGCCTTAAGTCGGTCGGTGAAACATTCGGATGTAAGGGATCGAGACCATGACCACCACCCAAGCCAAGACTGGCGAGCGCGTGACGGCGGCGGTTCTGATCATCGGCGATGAGATCCTGTCGGGTCGAACGCAAGACGTGAACCTCAACGCCATCGCCAAGTACCTGGCCACCTATGGCGTCGATGTCTGCGAGGTGCGGGTGGTGCCCGATGTCGAGCAGGAGATCGTCGATGCGGTCAACGCCCTGCGCCATCGCTACGACTATGTGGTCACCACCGGCGGCATCGGCCCCACTCATGACGACATCACCGCCGATTCGGTGGCCAAGGCGTTCGGTGTCACCGCGCCCGAGCATCCCGAGATCATGGCCCTGCTGCGCGAGCGCTGGGGCGAGCCCAACGCCGCGCGCCGGCGCATGGCCCATGTGCCCGAGGGCGGGACCCTGGTGAAGAACCCCGTTCAGGGTCCGCCGGGCTTCCAGATCGGCAATGTCTTCGTGCTGGCCGGTGTGCCGGCCATCATGCGCGGCATGCTGAACGACGTTGGCCCGCGTCTGCGCACCGGGGCGGTGGTGATCAGCAAGACCGTCCGGGTCACCGGCACCGGCGAGGGCGCGATCGCCGCGCCGCTGGAGGCGGTGGCCAAGGCCCATCCGGACCTGTCGATCGGCAGTTATCCGTTTTTCGCGCCGCCCGATGTCTATGGCGCCAACCTGGTGATCCGGGGGCGCGACGAAGCGCTGGTTGATGCGGCGGTGGAAGACCTGGTTGCCGCGCTGGAGGGCGTGGGCGCGACGGGGATCGAGCGTATCGCGGGTTCGTAAGGGCGCTCGGGAGGCCTATTCCCACTCCGGCTCCACGAGGGCCTTGTCCACGCCCAGCAGGCTGGCGACCGTTGTCTGCAATCGCGGCGGCGATCCGCACCAGCTTCGAGGCGCTGACCCGATTGGTCCCGCGCTCGTATTTTTGAACCTGCTGGAAGGTGAGGCCCAGGTCTGGGCCAGGTCGTCCTGGCTGATCCTCAGGTGGCGGCGCTGAACCCGGATCCGGTTTGCGACAGCGACATCGATGGGTCGGGACCAGGGGACCTATTCAAGGCCGTGTCCGATACGGGAACGTGAGGCTCAACCATCGGCGTGGCCCTCGGGGGCCGCAATGCATTCTTGCACCTTCCGGGATGCGGCGGGCGTTTGAGGCGGCCAGGGAAGACGGCGCGCGGCGCTGACTGGTGCGGGCGGCCGGGGTCGAACCGGCATGGGATTGCTCCCGACGGATTTTAAGTCCGTAGCGTCTACCAGTTTCGCCACGCCCGCACGGTCTCGCCTGAGCCCGTATAGGGGGAGGGGGCCGCGCCGCCAAGGGGGCGACCCTATCGCGCCGCCGCCGCCGTCATCACGTTGGAAAGGCGCCTGCGGCGGCACAGGGGAGCGTGATGGCGACGGGGCCGTAGGGCCCGCCCCTCGCCAAGAGGAGCGTCAGCGCCTAAATGCTGCCGCTCCACAATCTTCGAGCCAGCCCGTGATCACCTTCGACAACGTTTCCAAAACCTATGCCGGCAACGGCCGCGCCGCGCTCAGCGGCGTGTCTCTGTCGGTCGCCCCTGGCGAGGTGTTCGGCGTGATCGGCGCTTCGGGGGCGGGCAAATCGACCTTGATCCGGCTGATCAATGGCCTGGAAACGCCGTCGAGCGGCCAGGTCATGGTCGATGGCGACGACGTGGCGGCCTTGGGCGTCGAGGGCCTGCGCGCCCTGCGTCGCCGGGTCGGCATGATCTTCCAGCATTTCAACCTGCTGTCGTCCAAGACCGTGGCCGGCAATGTCGCCTTTCCGCTGAAGCTGGCCGGACGGCCGGGCGCCGAGGTCAAGGCGCGCACCGCCGAGTTGCTGGCGCGGGTGGGGCTGTCGGAGTTCGCCAACAAGTATCCCGCCCAGCTGTCGGGCGGCCAGAAGCAGCGGGTCGGCATCGCCAGGGCCCTGGCGACAGACCCGAAGGTGCTGCTGTGCGACGAGGCCACCAGCGCGCTGGATCCCGAGACCACCGAGCAGATCCTGGACCTGGTCTCCAACCTCAATCGCGAGCTAGGTCTCACCATCGTGCTGATCACCCACGAGATGGACGTCGTGCGCCGGGTCTGTGATCGGGTGGCGGTGCTTGAAGGCGGAGCGGTAGTGGAAAGCGGCCCCGTCGAGGCGGTGTTCCTGCATCCGGCCAGTCCCACGGCGCGGCGTTTCGTGAACGAGGCCGATGGAGTTGCGGCCCACGGCGCCCTGGTCGGTGGCCGCGTGGTGCGGCTGACCTTCCGCGGCGAGGCGACCTACAAGCCGATCCTGGGCCTGGTGGCCCGCGAGACCGGCGTCGACTATTCGATCCTTGGCGGCCGCATCCACCGCCTGCGCGACACGCCCTATGGTCAGCTGACCTTGGCCCTGACCGGGGGCGACGTCGAGGCGGCCATTGCCCGGTTCCAGGCCGACGGCGTCCGGGTCGATCTGCTGACGGAGGCCGGCCAATGAACGCCTTCCTCCAGAATATCGCCCTCTTCCAGAACGTGGATTGGTCCGAGATCGGCCAGGCCACGCTCGACACCCTGGCGATGCTGGGCGGGTCGATGGGGCTGACCGTGATCCTGGGTCTGCCCCTGGGGGTGATCCTGTTCCTGACGGGACCGGGCCAGATGCTGCGCAACCGCGCGGCTAACGGCGTGCTGTCGCTGGTGATCAACATCCTGCGCTCGGTGCCGTTCGTGATCCTGCTGATCGTGATGATCCCGCTGACCGTGGCCCTGGTCGGCACATCGCTGGGCGTGGCCGGGGCGATCCCGCCGCTGGTGGTCGGCGCCGCGCCGTTCTTCGCGCGCTTGGTCGAGACCGCCCTGCGCGAAGTGGACAAGGGCGTCATCGAGGCCAGCTTCGCCATGGGCGC
>JACMOF010000442.1 GCA_014378155.1 Caulobacter sp.
AATCTGAAGCTGGACCTGGCCATCGCCGCCGAGCCCCGAACCTTCCAGGCGGTGGCCCGGGGGTTGGACTGGCGGGCGGGCGAGGTGCGCGCCTTGCCCAACACCGAGGCCCGATCCTTCGCGCCGTCGCGTCTTGACGAGGTCGCCGGCGACGACGCGCCCGCAATTATCGTGGGGGCGGGCGTCAGGCTGGCCCCGCACCTGTCGCGCTACGCCGCGGCGGTGTCCGCCCGCGACCTCGGCGTGGACGCCGCGTCACTGTCCGCCCTGCCGCGCCTGCGTCCGGGAAGCCCGCCCTTCACCCCGCTGGAGGACGGCGGCGACGGCGTTTTCGCGGCCATCGATCCAGGCGCGGGTCTGGTGGTGACCCCCAGCCAGGCGGCGGCGCTGCTGAATCCGGGGCCCGAGACCAGCGACTGCTTCCTGTTTCCTCGAACCAGGCTGGCGTCGGATGGCCGTTCGCCGTTCGAGCCCACCATTGAGCACAACGCCCGGGACTGGCGCTTCCGAACGCACGGCGAAAGCCTGGCCGTCTACGACCAGCATCTGGAGATCACGCCTGAAGCGCTGAGACGCGCTGTTCCCGCCTTGGCCGACCTGGATTTCGCCGTCGATCTGACCGGCGACGGCCCCACGCCCACCGCCCCCTATCTGCTGTCGGCCCGCCCCTGCCGCGCCCCAATCCGGACCTTTGGCCTGGACCTGACGCCCCTCGCCGCCAATATCGTTTTCGCGACGCCGGGCGGGGTCTTCAGCCTGGGTCCAACCGAAGCGTTCGAACCGATGACCGCCGCCCGGCGGCGGGCGCTTCTGCATCACCTCAGCCGGTCATTCGACCTGCGCGAATATGTGGTCAGTTGGTCCGGCCAAACGCCGCCACCCGGCGTTCCTAAGGCGCGCGCACACGCCTCAATCGTTGACGACCACGACCTTGCCCATCGCCTTGCGGCTGGCCAGGTGAGCGATGGCGTCGCCGGCCTTGGCCAGAGGGAAACGCTCGGAAACATAGGGTTTTATCTTGCCCTCGGCATAGAGGCCCATCAGGTCCTTGACGTTCTGGGCGTGTAGCTTGGGTTCACGGGCCACCGAGGCGCCCCAGAACACCCCGACGATGTCGCAGGACTTCAGCAGGGTCAGGTTCAGCGGAATCTTGGGGATGCCCGACGGGAAGCCGACCACCAGGAAGCGGCCGTTCCAGCCCGAGGCGCGGATGGTGGCTTCGGAATAGTCGCCGCCGACCGCGTCATAGGCCACGTCCCAGCCGTTGGGCCCGCAGGCGTCCTTGATCAGGTTGGCCAAGGCCTTTTGACCGTCCTTGTCGAACGGGCCGCGCGGATAGACCACGCCGCTGTCGGCGCCGTGCGCGATGGCCAGATCGACTTTTTCTTGGCTGGAGCAGGCGGCGACCACCTTGGCGCCGGCCGCCTTGGCCAACTCGACGACCGCCAGGCCCACGCCGCCGGCCGCGCCGAGCACCAGCAGGGTCTCGCCGGCCTTCAGCTGGCCGCGATCCTTGAGGGCGTAATAGGAAGTGCCGTAGGTGAGGATGAAGGCGGCGGCCTCGTCAAACGGCATGGTGTCGGGGATCGGCGTGCAGCGCACGGCGTCGACCAACAGTTTCTCGGCCATACCGCCGTGGCCGCTGGAGGCCAGCACCCGCTGGCCGACCGTCAGGCCGGTGACGCCCTCGCCAAGCTGTTCGACCACCCCGGCCACTTCGCCGCCGGGCGCGAACGGCCGCTGCGGCTTGAACTGGTACTTGTCCTCGATGATCAACACGTCGGGATAGTTGACGCCGCAGGCCTTGACCGTCAGCACCACTTGGCCCGGACCGGCGACGGGGTCGGGAAGCTCTTCAAGCACCAGGGTCTCGGGTCCGCCGACCGCCTTGCTGAGCACCGCCTTCATCTCGCCTCTCCCGTCTTTCTTCTTTAAGAGCGCGGACGCTAGCGCACGGTCGCCGGCCAAGGAAGCAGAATGTCAAACAAGCGTTTTAGTCTCGCCCTGCACGGCGGAGCGGGCTCCGCACCGGGTCATGACTACGGCGTCGAGGTCGCCCACATGCGCGGCCTGGTCGAAGCCGCGCGCGACCGACTGGCCGCCGGGGCCAACGCCCTGGACGTCGCGGTGGAGACGGTCGTCGCCCTGGAAGCCAGCGGCCTTTACATCGCAGGCAGGGGCGCCTCGCCCAATGCCTCGGGAATCTACGAGCTGGACGCCTGCCTGATGGACGGCGCCAGCGGCCGGGCAGGCTCGGTCGCCGCGCTTCAGGGCTTCGAGAGCCCGATCCTGGCGGCGCGGGCGGTGATGGAGCGGACGCCGCACGTCATGCTGGCGGGCGAAGGCGCGGCCGCCTTCGCCAGGACCCAAGGCCTGAAGACAATCGCGGATCCCGCGACCTGGTTCACCCATGCTGGGGCCTTTGAGTCTAACCATCCGCCGGACTTGCCCACCGGCACCGTCGGCTGCGTGGTGCGCGATGGCGAGGGCCGGCTTGCGGCCGCCACCTCGACGGCCGGCGTGTTCGGCAAGCTTCCGGGCCGGGTCGGCGATTCGCCCATCATCGGGGCCGGGGCCTGGGCTGACGGCCAAGCGGCGGTGTCCTGCACCGGCCAGGGGGAGTATTTCATCCGCACCGCCGTGGCCGTGCAGGTCGCCCACCGCATGCGCTTCGGCGGCGAGAGCCTGGCCAGCGCGACGGCGGCCGCCATCCGGGGCGTGGCCGGCCTGGGCGGCGACGGCGGACTGATCGCCGTGGACCGCGAAGGCCATGTCGCCATGCCCTTCGCCTCGGACGGCCTGGAGCGCGCGGCCCTGTTCGCCGACGGTACGATCATGGCCGAAGCCTTCTGAGCCCTGCCCTCGTCGCGACAGAGAACCCGCCTCCAGCGCCTAAACGACGCTCTGCCGATTGAAGGCGTCATCCTCGTTGGCTAGGTTGCCGCCATGCATAGCCACGCAGGGCAGCGCGCCCGACCCGAAGACCTCGTCGATCTGGACGCCCTGACCCGCGCCTATTTCGAGACCCATCCCGACGCCTCGAACCCGGGTCAGCGTGTGGCCTTCGGGACCTCCGGCCATCGAGGATCCAGCCTCGACGCGGCGTTCAACGAGGATCACATCCTCGCCATCACCCAGGCCATTGTCGAATACCGCGCCGACCAGGGCGTGACCGGCCCGATCTTCGTCGGCCGCGACACCCACGCCCTGTCCGAGCCCGCCTGGCGCTCGACCCTGGAGGTCCTGATCGCCAACGGCGTCGAGACCTTGATCGATTCGCGGGACGGCTTTACCCCGACACCAGCGGTCTCGCACGCGATCCTGAAGTTCAATCGCGTGGCGCCCGGCGCCGCCGACGGCATCCTGATCACCCCGTCGCACAACCCGCCCCGCGATGGCGGCATCAAGTACAATCCGCCCTCGGGCGGACCCGCCGGGGGCGAGGCCACCTCGGCGATCGCCGCGCGGGCCAACCAACTGATCGAGGGCGGCCTGAAGGACGTCAAGCGCGTGCCGTTCGAGCGAGCGGTCGTCGCCGCCGGCCGCTACGACTTCCTGGCGAAATATATCGACGACCTGCCCAGCGTGCTGGACCTGGACGTAACCCGCTCCGCCGGCGTGAGGATCGGGGCCGACCCGCTGGGCGGCGCCAGCGTCGCCTATTGGGGCGAGATCGCCGACCGCCACCGGCTGAACCTGACCGTCGTCAATGACGCCGTCGATCCGCGCTGGGCCTTCATGCCGCTCGACAATGACGGCAAGATCCGCATGGATTGCTCGTCGCCGGCCGCCATGGCCAACCTGATCCGGGCGATGCAGGGCGGGGCTCAGTACGACGTCGCCACCGGCAACGACGCCGACGCCGACCGCCACGGCATCGTCACGCCCGACGGCGGGCTGATGAACCCCAATCATTATCTGGCCGTGGCCATCTCCTACCTGTTCAGCCATCGCGAGGGCTGGGGTCCGGACGTGGCCGTCGGCAAAACCCTGGTCTCGTCCTCGATGATCGACCGTGTGGTGGCCGGCATGGGTCGCCGCCTGCTGGAAGTGCCGGTCGGATTCAAGCATTTCGTGCCGGGCCTGCTGGACGGCAGCGTCGGGTTTGGCGGCGAGGAGTCGGCCGGGGCCTCGTTCCTGCGCAAGGACGGCACGGTGTGGACCACCGACAAGGACGGTCTGCTGCTGGCCCTGCTGGCGGCCGAGATCCAGGGCCGCACGGGCAAGAGCGCCAGCCAGCTCTATACCGGCCTGACCAAGCAATATGGCGCGCCGGCCTATGCCCGGATCGACGCCCCGGCCAACCGGGCGGAGAAGGCGCGGCTGGCCGCCCTCAGCCCGTCCGACGTATCCGCCAAGACCCTGGCCGGCGAGGCCATCATCGACATCCTCACCACCGCCCCCGGCAATGGCGAGGCGATCGGCGGTCTGAAGGTGGTGACCAAAAACGCCTGGTTCGCCGCCCGGCCGTCGGGGACCGAGGACGTCTACAAGATCTATGCGGAGTCGTTCTTGGGGGCTGATCATCTGAGGTCGGTGCAGGCCGAAGCGCGGGACGTGGTGGCCGGGGCGTTGAAAGATTAGCGCCGGTCCCGTTCCATTCTAGAATGCTCGACGCGCCCCAAGGGCGACCGGCCTTGAAGAATTGGCGGCGGCGGCTCGACGACATGTTCGACAAGTTTGTCTAGGTCCGCCTAAGGTCACCCCCTTACCCCTCCAGCCTCGCCAAGACCCCCGGATCCGCCTTCGCCAGCTCCACGATCCGCTCGATCAGCGCCTCGCGGCTCTCCAGAGCCAGCCCGTCGCGCAGCCGCGCCATGCGCTCGCGGACATAGCCCAGGCCGGTGTCGTCCAGCAGATTGGTCGCCACCACCACGGCCGCCTGGTGCTTGCAGGCCCCGAACTTGTCGAAGCCGGGACAGGTGCAGGCCCCCTCGCCGTTCGGCGCGCGCAGGGTGACCACATAGAGGTCGCCCCCCTTCACATGGGCGGTGACGGCGTCGTCCTCGATGGCCACCAGATCGACCGCGCCGGCCTCAGCCAGCTGGGCGCCGCTCTCGAACCAGCGCTCGTCCATGCGCTCGCGCCAGGCCCCAATGTCGAAGAGGGGCCTGTTGAACAGGCTCATGCCTCGTCCTCGATGCGGTGGATGTCGTCGTCCGACAGGCCGAAGTGATGGCCGATCTCGTGGACCAGCACATGGGCGATCAGCTCGCCGAGCGAGGCATCGCCGCGTTCGCACCACTCGGCCAGGATCGCCTGGCGGTAGAGGAACACCATCGACGGCTCCGGCGACGGACCCAGCACCGAGCGGCGGGCGAGATCGACGCCTTGGTAGAGGCCGGTCAGCTCGAACGGGTCCTCGATGCCCAGGTCGTCCAGCACCTCATCACTGGCGAAATCGTCAATGCGAAACACCAGGTCGCCGGTCTGGCGGCGGAAGTCGGCGGGCAGATCGTCGAAGGCCTGCCGCGCCAGGGCGGCGAAATCGTCGAGCGAGGGGGCGAGGCGGTCGGTCCAGGTCATGGTTCGTACATAGGCCGATTGGCCCGCAGCGCCAGCCTCTCGGCGCCGCCGCGACAGCACAGCTCATCGCCCTCTGGTCACGCGCGGCCTAATCTGTGACTCTGATTCGAAATTCCCCTTAGAGGCGACCGACAAGCCTGATGACCTCGCCTGATCTGATCCTGGCCGCGACGGCCGGCGCGGTCTGCCTGGCGCTTTGCGCCACGCTCTGGGCGATGTCCCAGCAGCGGCGGTTCGAAAGCCAACTGGCCTCTATGCGGGCCCGCCTGGCCGACCTGGAAAGCGGGACCTTGGTCGGCGAAGCCTCGGCCGAAGTCTTCGACACCGTGTTGATCGCGATCGACGGCGGCGCCGCGCGGCTGGTCTCGGGCGAGGACGCCCTGGCCGCCTGCGCCAGGATCCTCGACGTCGCGCCCAATGCCTCGGCCGTGGTCGAGGCCCTGGTCGCCGCCGATCCCGACCACGCCCACAAGCTGGCCGCCCTGTTCCAACGCGGCGAGGCCTGCGCCTTCGAGGCGCACCGCGCCGACGGGGGCGTGGTTGTGGAAGGCCGCGTGGCGGGGGCGGTGGCCTGGCTGCGCCTGGCCGCACCCGCCGTCGACGAGTCGGGCCTGCCCGGCGCCGGGCGTTTCGCCGCCTTCATGGACGGCATGGTCGAGCCGGCCTGGATTTCCGACGCCGACGGCGCGCCGGTCTGGGGCAATGCGGCCTATCTGCGGGTGGTCGGCGCGGTCTCGGCCGCCGAGGCGGCGCGCGAGGGCCAGACCGTCGACCGCGCCGCCGACGCCCTCGCCGTCGAGGCCGCCAAGGCCGGCGAGCTGCGCGAGGCCGTGCGTTGGGTGCCGATCGACGCCCGTCGCCGGGCCCTGCGCTTCTCGGCCCAGCCGCTGGACGGCGGTGGGGTGGGGGTGTTCAGCAGCGACGTCACCGAGGTCGAGGACATGCGCGACGCCCTGCGCAAGCATGTGGCGGCCCATGACGAGACCCTGAACCACATCGCCGACGCGGTGGCGATCTTCAGCCAGACCCGCCGCCTGGCGTTCCATAACACCGCCTTCGCCGCGCTGTGGGGCCTGGAGCCGGCCTGGCTGGCCGAGCGACCCACCCACGGCGAGGTGCTGGACCGCCTGCGCCAGCGTCGCCGCCTGCCCGAAACCGTCGATTACGCCAAATGGAAGGGCGCCGAGCTGGCGCGCTACGAGGATCTGGGACCGCAGGCCGACGAGATGTGGGACCTGCCCGATGGCCGCACCCTGCGCGTGGTGCGCCAGCCCCACCCGCTGGGCGGCATGCTGCTGCTCTATTCCGACATCACCGGCGAGCTGCGGCTGAAGGCCCAGTACAACGCCCTGATCCAGGTGCAGCAGGCCACGCTGGACAAGCTGAACGACGCCGTGGCGGTGTTCGGCTCGGACGGCCGGCTGCGGCTGCACAACGAAGCCTTCGAGACCTTCTGGAACGTGTCGGCCATGGCGCTCGAGGCGGCCGTCGATTTCGAGGGCGTGGTCGAGCTATGCGTGCCGCGCCTGCACGACCTGTCCTTCTGGCGCGAGCTGAAGGGCCGGGTGGCCGATCCCGATCCGCAGATGCGCGCGCCCACCTCCGGCGAAACCCGCACCTCGGACAACCGCATCGTGCTCTATCAGAGCCGGCCTCTGCCCGACGGCGCGACCCTGATCGCCTTCGCCGACGTCACCGACACCCGTCAGCTGGAAAGCGCCCTGGCCGATCGGTCCCAGGCCCTGACCGAGGCCGAACGGCTGAAGCGCGACTTCGTGGGCAATGTCTCCTACGAGCTGCGCACGCCGCTCACCACGATCATCGGCTATTCGGAGCTGCTGGAGCGGGCCGACGGCCTGTCGGAACGCAGCCGCGGCCACGTGGCCTCGGTGCGCTCGGCCGCCACCCAACTGGCCCGCTCGATCGACGACGTGCTCGACATGGCCCAGATCGACGCCGGCGAGATGGCGCTGGAGATCGAGGACATCCGGGTGGCCGGCCTGATGAGCGACGCCCAGGAGCGCTCGCTGAAGATCGCTCAGATCGGCGGCGTGACCCTGGCGGTCGAATGCGACAAGGACGTCGGCCTGATCCGAGGCGATCTCAAGCGCCTGTCGCAGATCCTCGACCACCTGGTCGAGAACGCTCTGCGCCAGACGCCGCCGGATGGGGTGGTCACCCTATCGGCGCGGCGGGCGCTTGGAGAAGTGCGGCTGGACGTCAGGGACACCGGCCGCGGCGTGCCGTTCCATGTGCAGGCCCACATCTTCGACCGCTTCGTCGGCCGCGATAGGGGCGGCCCGGGTCTGGGCCTGGCGCTGGTCAAGGCTCTGGTCGAGCTGCATGGCGGCTGGGTGGCGCTGGAGAGCGAGCCCGGCGCGGGCTCGACGTTTACGTGCCACCTTCCAGAGACGCAGCAGCCGGGTGCGGCGCAACCGGAGTTCGGGTTTTAGGTTTTAAGTCCTCCCCCTATGGGGGAGGTGTCGGCAAGCCGACGGAGGGGGGAGAGATACGACCTCAGCCGCACGCAGGATCGATCGACCCTAAAACTCCCCCCACCGATCGCTACGCGATCGCCTCCCCCACAGGGGGAGGACTTGCCGAGCCTAGTGCTGGCTCTCGGGCAGCCGCACCACCAGCCCATCCAGCGCGTCGCTCACCTTGATCTGGCACGACAGCCGGCTGTTCGGCTCGACGTTTTCGGCGAAGTCGAGCATCGACTCCTCCATGGCCGACTTGTCGCCGGTCTTGGACAGCCAGGCTTCGTCGACATAGACGTGGCACGTGGCGCAGGCGCAGGCCCCGCCGCAGTCGGCGTCGATGCCAGGCACGTTGTTCTTCACCGCGCCTTCCATGACCGTCAGGCCCGGCTTGACGTCGATGCCGTGTTCCGTGCCGTCGTGCTCGATATAGGTGATCTTGGCCATGGGTCCCCTGGGGCGCTTTTTTTTGAACGGTCGTTTTACGCCGCGACTTCTTTCATGGAAATGGTCGAGTTCGCCAGCTTCTCCAAGCTGACGGGCGTGCGCTTGGCGATCAACTGCTTTCCCGCCATGAATTCGGGCGGCGCATTGACGGCCTCGACGGCCTGAACCAGGTCGCCCTTCAAGTGGAAGACAGCAAACTTGGCTCCAGACACGTCGCCGCGCACGATCTGCGTGTCTGCGTCGAACGGCAGGCCGGCGATCTGCAGTTTCAGGTCGTACTGGTCGGACCAGAACCACGGAATCTCGTGCGGCGGCATGGCGCGGCCGGTGATGGCGGCGGCGGCCTGCTTGGCCTGTTCAAGGGCGTTGGGCACGCTCTCCAGCCGGAACTGGCGGTCATACAGCGGTAGCGGCCGGTGGGTCACGTCGCCGATGGCGAATACGAACGGGTCGCTGGTCCGGGACTCCAGATCGACGACGATCCCGCCCGTGCACTCCAGGCCCGCGTCCTGGGCCAGCTCGACATTGGGATGGGCCCCGACCCCGACCAAGGCCGCGTCGCAGGCCACGACCCGGCCGTCGGCCAGTCGCACGCCCGTGATGTGGCCCCGCCTATCTCCAAGAGGGCCGCCCTCGAAGGCCTCGACCCCGGCGTTCAGTTCGAAGGCCACGCCTCGGGCGCGGTGATAGTCCTGGAAGAAGTTGGACAGGGTCTCGCAGGCGACCCGGGCCAGAACGCGCGGTTCCCGCTCGATGATCATCACATGGCTGCCCAGGGCGCGGGCCGAGGCCGCCGCCTCCAGGCCGACATAGCCGCCGCCCACCACGGCCAGCCGTTTGCCGGGACCCAGCGCGCCCTTCAAGGCCTCGGCGTCGGCCGCCGTGCGCAGCGACAGCACACCGGCCAGGTCGGCCCCGGGGATCGGCAGCGCCCGGGCCCGAGCGCCGGTGGCCAGGATCAGATAGTCGTAAGGCAGGTGTTCGCCCGAGGCGAGGGTGACGGTCTTGGCGCCGCGATTGAAACCGATCACCACGCCGCCCAGGCGCAGCGAGACGCCAGCTTCCTCGTACCAGCTTGACGGCTTGAGCTGCAGGCCCTCGGCGTCGACCTCGCCCTTCAGCCAGCCCTTGCTCAGCGGCGGACGCTGATA
>JACMOF010000046.1 GCA_014378155.1 Caulobacter sp.
AATCGACAAGGTCTATAACCCCACCACCGTCGGCGAGCTGGCCACCTACGCCCCCTTCCCGTGGGCCGCCTATCTGGACGCCTCGGGCCTGCCGGGCCAGACCAAGGTGATCCTGGGCGAGAAGACCGCCGTGCGCGACATCGCCAAGGTCTATGCCGACACCCCGCTTGAGACCCTGAAGGCCTGGCAGACCTTCCACGTCATCATGGAAACCTCGCCCTACCTGTCCAAGCGCTTCGTCGACAGCCGGTTCGAGTACGTCAAGGCCCTGTCCGGCCAGTCGGCCCTGCGGCCTCGCTGGAAGCGCGGCGTTCAGCTTGTGGACGGCAGCCTGGGCGAGGTGGTCGGCCAGACCTATGTCGCCAAGTACTTCCCGCCCTCGTCCAAGGCCCAGATGGTCGACCTGATCGCCAATCTGAAGACCGCCATGGCCGCCCGCATCCAGGCGGCGACCTGGATGAGTCCGGCCACCAAGGCCGAGGCCTTGACCAAGCTGTCGAAGATGAGCGTGATGGTCGGCTATCCCGACAAGTGGCGCGACTATTCGGGCCTGAAGCTCAATGTCGATGACCTGTACGGCAATGTCGCCGCCAGCCGGGCCTTCGAGTGGGCCTATGCGCGCGATGACCTGGGCAAGCCGGTCGACCACGGCAAGTGGGGCATGACCCCGCAGACCGTCAACGCCTACAACGGCGGGCTGGAGAACAAGATCGTGTTCCCGGCCGGCATCCTGCAGGCGCCCTATTTCGATCCGGTCGCCGACCCTGCGGTGAACTATGGCGCGATCGGCGCAGTGATCGGCCACGAGATCAGCCACGGCTTCGACGACCAGGGCCGCAAGATCGACGCCACCGGCAAGCTGCGCGACTGGTGGACCGCCGAGGACGCCAAGCGCTTCGACGCCCAGGCCGATGTGCTGGGCAAGCAGTACGACGCTTATGAGCCTGTGCCTGGCAGCAAGATCAACGGCAAGCTGACCATGGGCGAGAACATCGCCGACCTGGCCGGCCTGCAGGTGGCGCTGGACGCCTACCATACGTCGCTGGGCGGCAAGCCGGCCCCGGTGATCGGCGGACTGACCGGTGACCAGCGCCTGTTCCTGGCCTTCGCCCAGGCCTGGCAGGACAAGACCCGTCCCGATTCGCTGAAGCAGCAGATGGCGTCCGACCCGCACTCGCCGTCGTCGTTCCGGGTGATCGGCCCGACGCGCAATGTCGACGCCTGGTACGACGCGTTCGGCGTCAAGCCGGGCGAGACCTACTACCTCAAGCCCGAGGATCGCTCGCGGGTTTGGTAACGCCTATAAACAAAAGGGCCGCCCCGGTGGGGCGGCCCTTTTCGCATCTGGAAGGCGGCAGGCCCTACGCGCCGGCGATGATCTGACCGCGGGCCACGGCCAGCAGTTCGTCCATCTTGCGACGCACCTCGCCCTCGCCGACATTGACGCCCGAACCCTTGAGATCGCCGGCCACCTTGCGCAGCACATCCTCGTCGCCGGGCTGCTCGAAATCGGACTTCACGACGGCGCGGGCATATTCCTCGACCGTGGCCAGGCCCATCAATTCGGCCGCCCATTCGCCCAGCAGGCGGTTGCGACGGGCGGTCGCCTTGAATTCCTGATCCTGGTCGTGCGCGAACTTGCGTTCGAAACCCTGTTCGCGTTCGTCGAAGGTGGTCATGAAAGCCCCAATAGTCTTTGAGCGCGCTGCATATCCCTTGCCGGGCCAGTGGGCAATCACAAGCAACGCCGCAGCGCCTGCAATCCGGTCACAATCCCGAGGCCACGACTAGGGCCGTTTGCGCCAGGGACCGCGTTCGGCTAGTTTCGAAAGGACATTTTTCGTGAGCGGCCTTGAGTCGAACGCCGCGCGCCGCTATCCGCCGCGCGCGCTTTTCGTTTCTTCGGGCCGGGCGCGCTTCGCATTCAGAAGGGCCTCGACGAGAGCCATGACCACCCGCCGCAAGAAGATCTACGAAGGCAAGGCCAAGATCCTGTACGAGGGTCCCGAGCCCGGCACCCTGATCCAGTACTTCAAGGACGACGCCACGGCGTTCAACGCCCAGAAGAAGGCCGTGCTCGAAGGCAAGGGCGTGATCAACAACCGCATCAGCGAGTACATGATGACTCGCCTGAACGCGATCGGCGTCCAGAACCACTTCATCCGCCGCCTCAGCCTGCGCGAGCAACTGATCAAGGAAGTCGAGATCATCCCGCTCGAGGTGGTGGTGCGCAACATCGCTGCTGGCTCGATCGCCACGCGCCTGGGCCTGGCCGAAGGCACGCCTCTGCCGCGCTCGATCATCGAGTTCTACTACAAGGACGACAAGCTGGGCGACCCGATGGTCTCCGAGGAGCACATCACCGCGTTCAACTGGGCCGCCACCCAGGAGATCGACGACATGATGGCCATGGCCCTGCGGGTGAACGACTATATGAGCGGCCTGTTCAGCGCCGTGGGCATCACCCTGGTGGACTTCAAGATCGAGTTTGGCCGTATCTATGAAGGCGACTTCAGCCGCGTGATCCTGGCCGACGAGATCAGCCCCGACAGCTGCCGCCTGTGGGACTCGACCACCAATGAGAAGATGGACAAGGACCGCTTCCGCCGCGACCTTGGCAATGTCATCGAAAGCTATACCGAGGTGGCCCGCCGGCTCGGCATCATGAAGGAAATGCCCACCGTCATCCAAGGCGGCGTGGCTTAGCCTAAGAACACCTTCTCCCAGAGGGAGAAGGAGGGGCTTGCGACGAAGTCGTGGGAGGATGAGGGGTTACGCCCTTCCCGTCGTGCCGGCACGCCGTCTGACGCCTTCACCCCTCACCCTCCCATGCTGCGCATGGGTCCCTCCCTCTCCCCTCCGGGAGAGAGTGAAAAGGTCAGGAAAGACATGAAAGCCAAGGTCCAAGTGTTCCTCAAGCCCGGCGTCCTCGACGTCCAGGGCAAGGCCGTCGAAGCCGCGCTGCACGGCCTGGGCTGGGCCGATGTGTCGGGCGTACGGGTCGGCCGCACCATCGAGTTCGACGTCACCGAGACCGACCCGGCCAAGGCCGAGGCCGAGGTCAAGGCCATGTGCGACAAGCTGCTGGCCAATACCGTGATCGAGAGCTACGCGATCAACTTCGGCTAGGTCGCGCTTAGCGGCAAGACTCGACAACTACACGCTTCACGTGCATCTTCGCGCAACAGCGATATGCGGAGGCGGGTTGTGACCATTTCCGAAATTCAGAAGGCGCTAGCCGCCAAAGGCTTTGATCCGGGCAATATCGACGGCGTCTGGGGCCGGCGGACGGCTGCGGCGGTGCGCGCCTTCCAGACCGCCAGTCACTTGCTAGCCGACGGTGTGGTCGGCCCGATCACCGCCAAGGCGCTGGACGCCAGCGCCCAGCCGCCCGAAGACAGTCTGAACGAGGTGTCGCTGGTCTGGTTTCAGGAGGCCCGTCGGCTGATGGGCCTGAAGGAAGGCGCCGGAGACCGCGACAACACCATCATCCTGGAATGGGCCGACGATCTGGATGTCCACTTCCCCCATGACGTGATCCCGTGGTGCGGCCTGTTCGTTGGCCACTGCGTCGGCGCCACCCTGACCACTGAACCCTTGCCGACCAATGTGCTGGGCGCGCGCAACTGGCTGAAGTTCGGCGCGCCCTGCACGCCCCAGCCCGGGGCTGTGCTGGTGTTCTGGCGAGTCTCGCCGGGCGGCTTCCTGGGCCATGTCGCATTCTATGTCGGCGAGGACGCCACCAGTTTCTTCGTCTTG
>JACMOF010000443.1 GCA_014378155.1 Caulobacter sp.
GATGGTGTTCGCCGAAGCCACCACCGTGGTGCCACTGATCGCCTCGGACGCCTATCACCGCGAGGCCTGGAAGGGCCGCGAAAAGCCCCGGTGGCAGAAGCTGTTCGCGAAATAGTTTTGGTTTCAGCTCTGGCTGGCACCCCAACATCCGTCTTCTCGACCAAGGCCGGGGAGGCGGAAATGGGTTGAGTATTCAGGCTGGAAATTCGCTCGACTCCTCCAAGGTCCCGGCCCCGGCGGAAAAGGTTCTTCCCTTGTGGGATCGGTGGGGAGGAGTTGCGCCCAACGTCCCAGACCTCTACCTCTTGCCCCATGGCCCACGCCGCTTGCGACCACGATCATCATAACCACGGCGTCGCCGGCGACGGCCTGGCGGCGGAACTCGCCGCCGCCGAGGCGCGCTGCGCGACGGCCGACCAGCGACTGACCGCGCCGCGCCGCCGGGTGCTGGAACTTCTGCTCCAGGCCGGTCAGCCGGTGAAGGCCTATGACCTGATCGCCAGCTACGCCATTGATGGTCCACCTGCGAAGCCGCCGACCGTCTATCGGGCCCTGGACTTCCTTGAGAAACAGGGTTTCGCCCACCGCATCGAGAGCCTCAACGCCTATGTCGCCTGCCGCAAGGAGGCTGACGGCCACGCCGCCGCGTTCCTGATCTGCGACTGTTGCGGCGCCACCCGAGAGATCGAGCCCAGGGCTAGCGCCGAGATCATCGCCGCCGGGGCGAGCGCGGGCTACGCCCTGACGGCGGTGACGATCGAAGCGCACGGGCTATGCGGGGATTGTCGGGGTTAGACTTTCAGCCTCGGCGGATGGGTTTGGGGACACACACTCATTCCGCCGCCCGCGCCAGTTTGGCCAAGGCCGTGGGATGAGTTTGTGTCCCCGTCCAACCCACGGCGCCGTCCGTCCTGATTGCGAATAGGCCGCGAACCCCGCTAGGGTCCAGCCACCCGTTCCATCGCCGAGACTCCGCCCCATGACGTCCACCGAGACCTACCCCGGCGTCGAGATCTGGCGCGGCGGGGTCAATACCTGGGACTGCGACGAGATGGGGCACATGAACGTGCGCTTCTACGTCGCGCGGGCCATGGAGGGCCTGGCGGGACTCGCGGCCGAGCTGGCCCTGCCCCACGCCTTTTCGCCCTATGCCAACGCCACGATCTTGGTTCGCGAGCAGCACATCCGCTTCCTGCGCGAGGCCCATGCCGGCGCGACCCTGCATATGCTGGGCGGGGTGATCGAGATCACCGACACCGAGGCTCGGCTGTTGCAACTGTTGATCCACACCGCCACTGGCCAGCTCGCCGCCACGTTCCAGACCACGGTCGCCCATGTCACACCGCGCGAGGGCGAGGCCTTCCCGTGGCCGTCGGTGACCCGGGAACGCGCGCGGGTCCTGAAGGTCGAGGTTCCGGAGATGGCCCGGGCCCGCAGCCTGGAGCTGGGGCCGATCGAGACCACCGCCAGCCTGGCGCGCGCAGACGCCCTGGGCCTGCAACGCATCAGCCTGGGCGCCCTGGCCGCCACCGATTGCGACGTGTTCGGACGCATGCGCGCCGAGCAATTCATCGGCCGCGTGTCGGACGGCATCGGCAGCTTCATCGGCCCTTTCCGCGACACGGTGGTCGAACACGCCGAATCTCCACCCGCCCAGGTCGGCGGGGCCGTGCTGGAATACCGCATCGCCCAGCTGGCCTGGCCCCGGGCGGGCGACCGGGTAGAGATCCGTTCGGGCCTGGTCGGCACGACGGGCGCCGCCATGCGGGTGGTCCACTGGATGCTCGACCCGACGACGGGCCGCCCGTGGGGGACCTCCGAGGCGGTGGCGATCGCCTTCGACCTCGACGCGCGCAAGGTGGTGGCGATTTCGGACGCGGCGCGCGCGGCGCTGGGTAAGAAGTCTGTTGAGGGGCTGGCGCTGTGATTTCTGAGACCCTCTCCCGGAGGGGTTTTAAAAACTAGGTCGCCATCTCGAAGATCGCTTCCCGCACCAGGTCGGGCCGTTCCATCGGCAGGAAGTGGCTCGCGCCTTCCACGGTCTCGACCGACACCTTCGGATAGCGCCGCGCCAGCCGTTCGGGGTCGCCGACCCGGCAGGTCGAGCCCCGCTCAGCCCGCAGGATCCGCGCTTGGCAGCGCAGCCGCGCCATTGCTCGCCAGGGATCATGCGCCTGGGCGCTGTAGTTGGAGGCCTCCCAGGCCGGGGCGCAGGCCAGTTCGACCGCGCCGTCGTCGCGATCCTTGAAGCCGCCGCCGACATAGTCGGTCAGCATGGCCTCGGGCCAGGTCTTGAAGGCGCCGCGGCCGCGATAGGCGCTGAACGCGGTCTCGCGATTGTCGAACACTGCCCGCCGGCGCAGGGCGCCTTGGACCATCGGCATGCGCTTCCACAGCGCGCCCGAGGTCCACGGCAGGTGGGCGTAGAGCGCCAGGAGCCGCGGCATGATCACGGGGTCGAGCAGCACCAGACCGCTGACCGCCTTGGGCGCCTCGGCGGCCGTCAGCAGGCTGACGGTGCCGCCCATCGAATGGCCGGCCAGCACCACCGGCGCCTGGTCGAGCACCACCAGCAGGGCCAGCAGGTCGTCGCGCAGGTCCAGCCAGTTTCGACGACGAGCGGGATCGGCGGCCAGCCGGCTGGAGCCGTGTCCGCGCTGGTCGACCGCCATCACCCGCAGGCCCGCCGACAGCGGCGCCAGCAGGGCGCGGTAGGTCTGGGCGTTGAAGCCGTTGGCGTGGACGAAGACCACGTCGACCGGGCGATCGGCCGGACCGAACTCCAGCACCGCCATCTCGCCAGCCCCGGCCCGGCTGTCGATCGGGATGAAACGTCGTCGGGGATCCCGAAACACGGCCGCGTCCATGGCGAAAAGCTCCCGTTGCGGCCACTGGAGCCTAAACTAGGCTCGCCGCGTTGCCTCGTCCATGGAGCCCGCCATGAAAAATCGCCTCGCGACCATCGGCTACCAGACTGACACCCAGGCCGGGATGATCGCCCGGCTCAAGGCGGCCGGGGTCGAGACGGTCGTCGACGTGCGGGCCGTGGCCTCGTCGCGCAAGGCGGGGTTCTCCAAGACCCTGCTGGGTAACAGCCTCAAGGCCGAGGGCATCGACTACGTGCACCTGCGCCCGCTGGGCACGCCCAAGGCCGGACGCGACGCGGCGCGGGCGGGGCGGACCGACGAGATGCGCGAGATCTTCCACGCCCATCTGGCCGAGCCGTCGGCCCAGGTCGCCCTGGGCGAGGCGATCGACCTGGCGGGACGCAAACGCATCGCCCTGCTCTGTTACGAGGACGACGCCCGCTGCTGTCACCGCGCCATCGTGGCCGACGAGATCCGCCAGCGGTTGAAGTGCGAGGTGGTGGACCTCTAGGTCATCACGCCACGTGGTGACTTTCACAGACCCGCTCATGGGTCTAGCCTCCCCGAAAGCCTGGGGAGGTCGCGATGAAATATCTACGCTGGCTATTGGCCGCAGCCGTGGCGTTGTACGCCCTCATGGTCGCCGTGCCGGCCACCTTCACCCTACTCTACAAACTTCGCCTGCTGGTCCTGACCGACATCGTCAAGTCGCACGAAGCCCTGATGGACACCCTGTCCTGGCCGCGCGTGATCCTGCTGTGCGCGGTGGTCATCCTCTACTTCGTCGCCGCCTGGCGGCTGGCCCTGGCCAAGGGGCGGGCCTGGCTGGTGTTCGCCATCGCCTATGTCGGCGACGCCCTGGGCTGGCTGTGGATGCAGGGACCGGTCTATGACGCCACCTTCCCGCCCGGCCAGCGCCATTCGGACCTGACGATCATCGCCGTGATGGCGGTCGTCGGCCTGCTGATCGCCTGGGTGGACTTGAGCAAGACACGAGCAAACTGAGCCTTTAGCGCTCTGTGGGTTGATCCTTGGGACGAAGGCGCTAGGAAGTACGCGCGCGCGCCGCCCCTTGGGAAACCGGGGTGCAGGCCCCATTTTTTTGTCCGGCGCCATTCGCGGCGCGTCTCAAGGCGAAGATCCATGGCTCAATACGACGTCGTCATCATCGGGGGCGGCCCCGGCGGCTACAACGCGGCGATCCGCGCGGGCCAACTGGGCTTGAAGACCGTCATCGTCGAAGGCCGCGGCAAGCTGGGCGGCACCTGCCTGAACGTCGGCTGCATGCCCTCCAAGGCCCTGCTGC
>JACMOF010000444.1 GCA_014378155.1 Caulobacter sp.
CGGCGGCCCTGGGCGGCCGGCGTGCTGACCCCGGGCGGCTCCCGCGAGGACGGCCTGGCCGCCCCCGCCGATGGCCTGGGCGGCGGCCAAACGCCCGAGCGACGCCTGGAAATCATGAAGGACAGCCGGGTTGGAACCTACGGCGTGTTGGCGCTTGGCCTGGCCCTGGCCATCAAGGTCGCGGCCCTGGCGACCTTGCCCCTGACGACCGCCGCCCTGGCCCTTGTCGCCGCCCACGGAGCTGGTCGCACAGCCGCCGTCGCGGTGATGGTGATGCAACGGCATGTCAGCGATCCGTCCAGCGCCAAGTACAAGCCCGCGCCGGAGGGCGTCCGGCCGTCCGAGCTTTTGATCGCGGCCGTGCTAGGCCTGTGGCCCCTGGCCTTGCTGGGCGCCTCCGGACTGGTCGGCGCGGCCGTTGGCGTTAGCCTGGCCGCGCCGCTGGCTTGGGCGGCGAGACGGCTGATCGGCGGCTATACGGGCGACGTTCTGGGCGGCGTCGAACAGGTCTTCGAACTGGGCGTGCTGATGGGCGTATCGGCCATGGTGGTGGCGCGATGAGTCTGCTGGTCTGCCCGCTCAGCCAAGTCGAGACGGCGCGAGGCCTGCACCGGCCGTCTCACCTGATCAGCCTGCTGTCGCCGACCTCGCCTGCGGACCTATGGCCCGCCGACCACGTCGGGCCTCACCTGAAGCTCGCCTTCCACGACATCGCCGCACCGGCGCCCGACCTGGTCGCGCCCGACGCCGCGCTCGTCGATCAACTGCTCGCCTTCGCCGCGACCTGGGACGAGACCCGCCCCATGCTCGTTCACTGCTGGGCGGGGGTGAGCCGCTCCACGGCCGCCGCCTTCATCGTCGCCTGCCAGCACGCGCCTGGGCGATCCGAACATCAGATCGCCCATGCCCTGCGCGCGGCTGCCCCCTATGCCACGCCCAATCCGCTGATGGTCGCTCTGGCGGACGTCGCGCTGGAGCGAGACGGCGCGATGTCCGCCGCCATCGCCAGCATCGGCCGGGGCGCCGACACCTTCGAAGGCGTGCTGTTCGAGTTTTCCGACTTGTCATAGCGCGCAAGCACCAGGCCGTCGTCGCCTCGCCTCGCCTCACCATCGGCCATGAAGCGCAGCCTCGACGATCCTGAGTGGCGGGCGCCTTATTGTCTTGGACCCAAGCCTTGCCTCACGCCGCACGGCCACGCTCACTCCGGGGATGGTCCAGACCCTGTCTCACAAGGAAGCCCGCCGCGACCCCGTCGCGCGACGAAGCCCACCGCGTGCTGCTGCGCCGCGCTGCCTGGGCCATGGGCGTGGCCACCGAACGCGACCTGCGCGACTATTTCCGCATGGGCCTGGCCGACGCCCAACGGGGCGTTGCGGAGCTGGTCGAGGCCGGTGAGCTGACGCCGGTCCAAGTCGACGGTTGGGACCAGGTCGCCTATCTGGCCCCGAACGCTCAGAGACCGCGCGCCGTCAAGGCCAACGCCCTGCTGTCGCCGTTCGACAACCTGATCTGGTTTCGCGAGCGGGCGGAGCGCCTGTTCAACATCCGCATAAGGCTCGAAATCTACACGCCCGCCCACAAGCGCACCCACGGCTATTATGTGCTGCCGTTCCTGCAGGGCGAGACGATCACCGCCCGGGTCGATCTGAAGGCCGACCGCAAGGCCGGCGTCCTGCGTGTGCTCTCGGCCCACCGAGAGCCCGCCGCCGACGCCCAGACCTCCGCCGTCCCGGCCGTCGAACTGAGATTGATGGCCCGCTGGCTAGGCCTTGCTGGGGTCGCGGTTGCGACCAGCGGCGACCTCGCCCCCAGCCTGGCCTTGGCCCTGGCCGACGAAATCGCCAGCGATTGACTTTGGCCGGCCAGAGCCTATTTATCCCAAACTTCTGGAGCAGGTCTGGCGAATCCGCGCCGCCCGTTCGCCCAAACACGGGCGGCTCTGGACTTCAGACCAGCGTGATATGACAGAATTTTCCGAACTCGGGCTTTCGCCCACGACCCTCCAGGCGGTCGCAGACACCGGCTACACCACGGCCACCCCAATCCAGGCCGCCGCCATTCCAGTGGCCCTGGCCGGTCAGGACGTGCTGGGCATCGCCCAGACCGGCACTGGCAAGACCGCCGCCTTCACGCTTCCCCTGATCGACAAGCTGATGACCGGCCGCGCCAAGGCCCGCATGCCGCGCGCCTTGGTCATCGCCCCGACCCGCGAACTAGCCGACCAGGTCGCCTCCAGCTTCGAGAAGTACGCCAAGGGCACCAAGCTCTCGTGGGCGCTGCTGATCGGCGGCGTGTCGTTCGGCGACCAGGAAAAGAAGCTGGATCGCGGCGTCGACGTGCTGATCGCCACCCCTGGCCGCCTGCTCGACCATTTCGAGCGTGGCAAGCTGCTGATGACCGGCGTGCAGTTCCTGGTCGTCGACGAAGCCGACCGCATGCTGGACATGGGCTTCATTCCGGACATCGAGCGCATCTTCAAGATGACGCCGCCGAAGAAGCAGACCCTGTTCTTCTCGGCGACCATGCCGCCGGAAATCACCCGCCTGACCAAGCAGTTCCTCAAGGATCCCGTGCGGATCGAGGCCACGCGCCCGGCGACGACCAATGTCAACATCACCCAGTTGATGGTCAAGGTGCCCTCCTCCGACCCCAAGGCCAAGCGCCTGGCGCTGCGGGCCCTGATCGAGAACGCCAAGATCGAGACCGGCATCGTGTTCTGCAATCGCAAGACCGAGGTCGATGTCGTCGCCAAGTCGCTGCGCTCGCATGGCTTCGACGCCGCCGCGATCCACGGCGACCTGGACCAGAGCCAGCGCATGAAGACCCTGGCGGCCTTCCGCGACGGCTCGCTGAAGATCCTGGTGGCCTCCGACGTCGCCGCGCGCGGCCTGGACATCCCGGCCGTCAGCCACGTGTTCAATTACGACGTCCCGCATCACGCCGACGACTATGTCCACCGCATCGGCCGCACCGGCCGGGCCGGGCGCTCAGGCGTGACCTACATGCTGGTCACTCCCGCCGACGACAAGGGCTTCGACAAGGTGGTCAAGCTGATCGGCTCGACCCCGGTCGAAGAGAAGCTGGACCTCGACTATTCCGGCGCCGTGACCGTCAAGCGCGAAGGCGACAAGCGCGGCGGCGGTCGCGACCGTGATCGTGCCCCCCGTGGCGGCGAACGGGGTGGCGGCGGTGGTGGCCGTGACCGTGACCGCAACCGCGCGCCCACCGAGCCCTCGGACGTCGCCGCCGCCAATCTGGAAGCCGCCATCACCGGCGTGCCCGCCGCGCCGGTCGCCTCGACAGTGACCAGCGACCCGGTCGTCAAGCGTCCTGCTCGCGTGCGCAAGCCGCGCGGCGGGAAGGCCGAAGCCGCCCCCGCTATCGACACTGTCGCCGACGCGCCTGCGGTCCAGGCCGAAGCGCCCGTGGCCGTGGCGGCTCCCGCCGCGCCGGACACCGAAACCGGCCGTCGCGATCGCGGCGGTTCGTCGCGCGATCGGGGTCGCCAGCCGCAGGCAGAAGGCGCCGACGACGACCAGCCGCAGGTCGAGGCCGAACGCGCGCCGCGTCCCGATCGGACTGAAGGCGAGCGCTCCGGTCGTGGCCGCGATCGTGGCCGTGGCCGCGATCGCAACCGCGGCGCGGAACGCACCGAGCAGCCCAGCGTCGAGGCCGTCGAACAACCCTCGCCGCGGGTCGAGGCCGAGCGCGCGCCGCGTCCTGAACGCGCGCCCGAACGCCCCGCCGAACGCGTCGAAGGCGACCGTCCCCCCCGCGAACGCGGCCGAGACCGTGGCCGCGATCGTGATCGTCGTCCCGAGCGCGCCGAACAGCCGCGCCCGGAACAGCCCCGTGTCGAAGCCGAACGCGCCCCCGCTCCACGCAGTGAGCCCGACAGGGCTCCCGTTCGTGGCGCGCCGCTGCCGGTGCGCGGCGTCCAGCCGATCCGCGGCCGTGAAGACGACGACGACCGCCGCGTGGTCGGCTTCGGCAACGAAACCCCCGCCTTCCTGATGCGCGCCCCGCCGCGCCTGCCGCCGGCCAGCGACACGGAAGACTAGA
>JACMOF010000047.1 GCA_014378155.1 Caulobacter sp.
CACCTATAAGGGCGCTCCTTCCGTGTCGGAGCGTGGCGCAGCCTGGTAGCGCACTTGACTGGGGGTCAAGGGGTCGCAGGTTCAAATCCTGTCGCTCCGACCATTTCCTTCACCGGGAATGAGACCGGAAGAACGGAAAGGCCGCCTGAAAGGGCGGCCTTTTTCGGTTTCGGGCTTGGCCCAACTTGCCCCCTACGGGTCGCTTCGCGACCGTCTTCCTCCCATGGGGGAAGAGCTCAGGCGCATGGGGCGCCGCCCCCTATGGGAGAGGACAGGCGGCAAAGCCGCCAGGTGGGGGCAGGTCCGTGCGTCTCAAAGCTTCTCGTCCGCCTTGCCCATCCAGGACATCAGCGGCATCAGCGGCAAGCCCCAGCCCAGGCCCGTGACCGCGAAATAGAGCAGGTGGATGGCGCGATTGTCCGGCAGGTAGTCGTAGAGGCTGGTGACGGCCCAGACATAGGCGGCCAGGAACACCATGATGCCGATCCCACCGATCAGTTTACGCACTCTTGCGGGAATTTGGCGGGCGGGGATGAGGGGAGCGCTCAAGCGGGTCTCCGGAAGACACTCGAAAAAATGCCAAGGATGGCAAGGAAGAAGATCGCCCCCACGCTGGAGACCAGCAGGCTTCCCAGGAAGCCGTCGAGCCGCAGGCCCAGGCGCTGGGCGATGAAGGTTCCGATGAACGAACCGACCACGCCGATCAAGAGCTTGGTGAACAGCGCATGGCGACGGGCCAGCACCAGGTCGGCGACCCAGCCGGCCAATATGCCGATAACGACCGCCACGAAGACGCCCACGCCGCTCATTCGATAGTCTCCGACCCCGTGCCCGCGCAAGTATCGCACGCCCAGCCTTACGCGTCATGAGGCCATGGACGCGAGCCTTCGTCGGGCGTAGGCAAGGCTTCGCCGCATTTCGGCCCTCAACTGACGTTCTTTCCGGCGACCATGACGTCCTTCCTGCGTTCCGACCGTTCAAGGCCCGTGGCCGTCTGGCTGTTCGTCACGGCCCTCCTGGTGTTTGCCATGGTGGTGGTGGGCGGCGCGACGCGCCTGACCGACTCGGGCCTGTCGATAGCCGAGTGGAAACCGATCATGGGCGCGCTGCCGCCGATGTCGGACGCCGCCTGGCAAGCCAATTTCGCGCTCTACCAACAGATCCCCCAGGCCAGGCTGGTCAATGCGGGCATGACCCTGGAGGCTTACAAGGGCATCTTCTGGTGGGAGTGGGCGCATCGGCTGCTCGGCCGGGTGGTCGGCGTGGTGTTCGCCCTGCCTCTGGCGTTCTTCCTCGTCAGACGCATGATGCCGCGGCGGCTGATCTGGCGCTGCGTGGCCATGCTGGCGCTCGGCGGCCTGCAAGGCTTGATCGGCTGGTGGATGGTGTCCAGCGGCCTGGGCAAGGACAACACCATGCTGGTGCAGGTCGCGCCGGAACGCCTGGCGACCCATCTGGGCTTGGCCCTGGCCCTGTTCGTGCTGCTGATCTGGACGGCTCTCGACGCCTGGTCCGGCTCGCCCCGTGTTGAGGAACGCACAAACTGGCGGGGCTGGGCGCTGGGCTTTCTGGGCGCGGTGTTCCTGCAAAGCCTGCTGGGCGCCCTCGTGGCCGGCAATGACGCGGGCCTGGTCTATAACGACTGGCCACTGATGAACGGCGCGCTGGTCCCGGCCGAATATGCCGGCCACGGCCTCTGGGGCACTCTCGCCCACAGTCAGGGCGCGGTGCAACTTCATCACCGGCTGATGGCCTACGCCCTGTTCGTCGCGGCGATCATTATCGGTGTGGCCGCCGCGCGCTCCCGCCGCCTGCCGCAGGATGGCAAGACCCTGGCCTTCGTGCTGCTCGCCGCCGTCTGCCTGCAGGCCGGTCTGGGGATCTGGACCCTGATGGCCGCCGTGCCCGTGGCGCTGGGCGTGCTGCACCAGGCCGGCGCGGCGATGCTGCTCGCCACGGCGACGGCCTTCGCCTGGCGGGTGAGGCGGCCCTAAAGCCACTGACGCACAATGAACTGTCACGAAACGCCAGCACACGACGTTTCGACGTCTCTAGCTGGAGCTTGCCCGTGATCCGCGCTTCCCATCTGCTGGCCGGAGCCCTGCTCCTGACCGCGCCCGCCCTGGCCCTGGCCGCGTCGAAGCCCATCCCCAAGCCCCCGGCGCCGATCATCAACGCCGCGCCCGGCGACCCCTATTTCAAGTCCGGCGAGGCCGCCCTCGCCAAGGCCCTGATGGTCAATCCCAAGACCGGCAAGGCCAAGAACGTCATCCTGTTCCTTGGCGATGGCATGGGCATCTCCACGGTGGTGGCTAGCCGGATCTATGAAGGCCAGCAGCGCGGCGTCGACGGCGAGAGTAACAGCCTGGCGTTCGAGAAACTGCCCTGGACGGCGCTGTCCAAGACCTACAGCCACGACACCCAGGTCACCGACAGCGCCGCGGGCATCACCGCCATCACCACGGGGGTTAAGACCCGCAACAAGATCATCGGCCTGACGGGCCAGGCCAAGCCCGAGGACTGCTCCAGCGAGGCCGGTCAGCGCGTCCAGACCATCGCCGAACTGGCCAAGGTCCATGGCCTGTCAGCCGGCGCTGTCACCACCACCCGCATCACCCACGCGACCCCCGCGGGAACCTATGCCCACACGGCCTACCGCGATTGGGAAGGCGACGCCGACATGCCGCTGGAGGCCGTCAAGGCCGGCTGCCGCGACATCGCCCGCCAGCTGGTGGAGGCTCCAATCGGCCAGCGCCTGGACGTCGCGATGGGCGGCGGGCGCTCGCGCTTCCTGCCTGAGGTCAAGGACGGCAAGCGGACGGACGGCCGCGACCTGACCGCCGAGTGGCTGAAGGCCCCGAACGCGGCCTATGTGACCACCGACACCGAGCTGGCGGCGCTTGACGCGTCCAAGACCGGCCCGGTGCTGGGCCTGTTCGCCAACGAGCATCTTCCCTATGAGGTCGAGCGGCCGGTGCTAGGGCAGGGCGTGCCGACCCTGGCGGCCATGACCACCAAGGCCATCGACCTGCTGTCGCAGAACCCCAAGGGCTATTTCCTGCTGGTCGAGGGCGGCAAGATCGACATGGGCAGCCATCTGAACAACGCCCACCGCACCCTGACCGAGACCGTCGAGTTCTCCAAAGCGGTCCAGGCGGCGCTCGACAAGGTCAATCTCGACGAGACCCTGGTGATCGTCACCGCCGACCACAGTCACGGGCTGGTGATCTCCGGCTACGCCGCCCGCAACGCCCCGATCCTGGGCCTGGCGGGCAATGAGGGCGACCCGGTCCTGGCCGGCGACGGCAAGCCCTACACCGTGCTGAGCTTCGCTACCGGCCCTGGCGGGCCGGAGGGCTCGAACCTCCGCGCCGACCCGGCCAAGGAAGACACCGACGACATCGACTACCACCAGAACGCCACGGCCTTTTTGGGCAGTTCGGCCCATTCGGGCGAAGATGTCGGCGTGTTCGCCGACGGGCCGGGGGCCTATCTGGTTCATGGCGTGGTGGAGGAAAGCTACCTCTTCCAGGTCATGCGGCATGCCTATGGGTTTGACGCACAATAAGAACCGTCATCCTCGGGCTTGTCCCGAAGACCCCTTGGTCCGCCTCATCATCGGTAGCTATTCGGGGCGCTGCGTTCGCGGCGCCCCTTTCTGCGTTTCAACGACGGTTGAAACAGGGGTCCTCGGAACAAGTCCGAGGATGACACCATAAATACGGTATCATAATACCGCAACACGAAATCCCTTATCCTGTAAGGGTTTGCGGACTTTCTCGCGCACCCATTGTTGACAGGCCGAGAACCCTCCTGTACCTGCCGCCCCTCACGCAGACGGAGCCGCCTTCCTTGGGTCCCGACGCACAAGGAATACGGATCAATCCCATGCAAAAGACCACGGCTTCCCTGAAGCCCGCCGAGGTCGAGAAGAAGTGGATCGTGGTCGACGCCCAGGACGCCGTTGTCGGCCGCCTGGCGACGTTCATCGCGATGCGCCTTCGCGGCAAGCATCGTGCTGACTACACCCCCAACGTCGACTGCGGCGACTTCGTCGTCGTGATCAACGCCGACAAGGTGAAGTTCACCGGCAAGAAGATGGACGACAAGATCTACTATCGCCACACCGGGCACCCGGGCGGCGTCAAGTCGACCACCCCGCGCAAGCTGCTGGAAGGCCGCTTCCCCGAGCGCGTCCTCGAAAAGGCCGTCGAGCGCATGCTGCCCAAGGAAAGCCCCTTGGCCCGCAAGCAACTGACCCACCTGCTCATCTACAACAACGGTGAGCACCCGCACCAAGCGCAGAGCCCGGAAGCGATCGATTTCGCTGCGCGCAACGCCAAAAACACCCGGAGCGCCTAAGTCATGTCCGAAGCTCAAGGCTTTGACGCGCTGGCCAGCCTGTCCAGCAACCCCGAAGCGGCCGCTCCGGCCGTCCAGAAGCTCGACGCCCAAGGCCGCGCCTACGCGACCGGCAAGCGCAAGAACGCGATCGCCCGCGTCTGGATCAAGCCCGGCAAGGGCACGATCACCATCAATGGTCGCGACCAGGAAGTCTATTTCGCCCGCCCCGTGCTGCGGATGATGATCGCCCAGCCCTTCCAAGTCACCGACCGCGAAGGCCAGTTCGACGTCGTCGTCACCGTCGAGGGTTCGGGCCTGTCGGGCCAGGCCGGCGCGGTGCGCCACGGCCTGTCCAAGGCCCTGACCTATTACGAGCCCGGCCTGCGCGCCGCGCTGAAGCCGCATGGCTTCCTGACCCGCGACAGCCGCGTGGTCGAGCGTAAGAAGTACGGCAAGGCCAAGGCCCGTCGTAGCTTCCAGTTCTCGAAGCGCTAAGCGTTCCACGGTTCGAAGACGTTTTATGTTCCAAGAAAGAGGCCGCGGTTTCCGCGGCCTCTTTTTTTGCCTGGATCCCGAATCTGGCGATAGGTTGCCGCCATCCGTCGATGGCCGGCGTCGCTCTTTCCGCGACACGGTTGATCGCGCCGAAGATGTCGAGGGTGTCGTGGAAGTCAGTCAGGCCGTCCGGGAGTCGATCCTACAGCTCGGCGCCAAGCGCTACATGCTTCACGCCATGAAGGACTCCGTGGAGACCATCGTGCTGGGATCGTCGCACGGCGACTACGCCTTCGACCCCGCCGCGCTGCCTGGATCCTTCAACCTCTGCTACCGGTCGCTGGATCTCAAGCACAGCTACTATCTCTACCGGCGGGTCATGGACCTGTGCCCCAATCTGAAAAATATCGTGCTGTTCTATTCGGTGTTCTCGCCGGGCCACATGCTCGAGCGCAGCCCCAACGAGGGGGATATCGGACCGTTGGTCAGCGCGCTGTTCGAGTTGGGCGTCGAGTACCAGTCCGATCCCTTGAGCCGTCTGGCCGAGGCCTTGACCCAGCAACTGGCCGCGGGCATGGGCGCCACCCTGGACCTCCAGGCCGCGCAACTGAACGGCCATGCCGGGTTCTTCCCCGCCTATAAGGGCGCCGCCCCGGCCGCGGATTTCGAAGCCCGGCTGCTGTCGCACATCAAGCTCAACTATGAAGGCGGCGCGGACTATTACCTGCTGAAGATCCTGGCGATGGCCAATAACCTGGGTCACGGCGTCCACATCGTCATTCCGCCGGTGACGTCGATGTATCGCGAGGCGTTGAATACGCGGTCCAGCATCCTCTTCCGAGAACTGATCGAGGTGGTCGGATCCTTTCCCTGGACGGTGCCCGTCAAGGTGCTGAACGCCTATGACGACGAGAGCTACGAGGACGGGTTTTTCGTCGACAGCGATCACCTGGACGCCCTTGGCGAGGGAACGGGGCGCCTCCCGCGGTCGATCGCCGAATCCGTTATCGGCCCCGGCGGGGCCGCCTGACGCCGCCGCCGCCGCATCGTGCATCCAATAGAGATCCGTTTCGTTCCCTGAGAGAGTAGGCTAGAGCCTCCGCTCTTGACGGTTTGGGTACGGGAAAGCGCATGGCCCCCAAGGTTTTCATCGACGGCGAGGCCGGCACCACCGGCCTGCAGATTCGCGAGCGTCTGGTCGCTCGCAAGGACCTGCAACTGGTCTCGATCGATCCCGACAAGCGGAAGGATCCGGACGCCCGCAAGGCGATGCTGAACGACGCCGACGCGGTGATCCTGTGCCTGCCCGACGAGGCGGCCGTCGAGGCCGTGGCCCTGATCGACAATCCCAAGGTCAAGGTCATCGACGCCTCGACCGCCCACCGCACCGCGCCGGGCTGGATCTACGGCTTTCCGGAACTGGACGACGAACAGCGCGGCAAGATCGCCGGCGCCAACCGGGTGTCCAAGCCCGGCTGCTACGCGACCGGCGCCATCGCCCTGGTCCGCCCGCTGGTCACGTCCGACGTCATCGCGCCCGACCTGCCGCTGAGCTTCAACGCCGTGTCGGGCTACAGCGGCGGCGGCAAGGCGATGATCGCCGAGTTCGAGGATGAGCGCGCGCCGAACTACACCACCGTCCCTTACCGGCTCTACGCCCTGGGTCTGAGCCACAAGCACCTGCCCGAGATCCAGGCGCATGGCGGCCTGCTGACCCGGCCGATCTTCACCCCCGCCGTCGGGCGCTACGCCCAGGGCATGCTGGTCGAGCTGCCGCTGCACCTGTCGATGATGAACACCAGCGTCGGCGTGGCCGACGTGCACGGCATCTTCGCACGCCACTATGAGCGCGAGCCCTTCGTCGAGGTCGCGTCCCTGGCCGAGGCCAAGAGCCTGGCCACGCTCGACCCCGAGGGGCTGAACAATACCAACCGCCTCAAGCTGTTCGTGTTCGGCTCGGAGACCAGCGGCCAGGTCCGGCTGGTCGCCCTGCTCGACAACCTCGGCAAGGGCGCCTCCGGGGCGGCGGTCCAGAACCTGAACCTGATGCTGGGGTTCAAGGAGGGGGCGGGGCTTTAGGGCATCGCGCTAAGGGGGCGAGGCGAAACCCGCGCTGAGAGAGACGAAGGTCTTGTCGAACGTCGCCAGTTGATCGCACTTCGCGCGTCTGGCCTCGAACAGCACGCAACCGTCGGCAAAGTCACCGCCTGCCTCGAACATCCCTAGCCCAGCTTCGAAAGCTTGTCGGTCGAGCGTCACGGATTGGATGCCAGCAATACTCCGCAGCGCCGTCGATACGGCCGACGCAGGCAGCCTGTAGGAGCGCCGCAAGACCCAGACGACCTCGCACAGCGTGATCATCGAGATGAAGGCCTCTTCCGCAAGGTCGAGAAGCCGCTCAACACGATCGACTTGAGCGGTGTCGTCATCGACGATCAATCGCACGATCAAATTGGTATCGAGCGCGATTTTCATTCTCCGCAGGCGCCGGCCTCGATCGCGTCCTGCATGTCCTCCAGGCTGACAACGCGTTGCTCTGAACGTTTCAGCAGTCCTCGCAAGCTCGAAAGTTTCGGAGCCCGATCATCGGTGGAGGCAATCTCGACCCGTCCATTCGGCAGAAGGTTGACGCCGACCTTCTGGCCTGGGCGCACGCCCAGATGATCGAGCACCGAACGCTTCAGGGTTATCTGACCCTTGGCGGTGATGGAAAGTTCGGCGGCCATGGCGATCTCCGGAGTTACCCTCCCCAACAGAGTAAGGCGAGCATTGCCTTACTGCAACCCACTGCGCGGACATAGTATAGAGTGACAGACACTCTATTCCGGCGCTCAGCCCGCGTCCGACCGCACCCGCACAAAGCTCCCCGGCGCGTCCTCAAGCGCCTTCAGCGGCCCCTTGGCCGGATCACGGGCCGGGACCAGCTTGCCGGACCTCGCCTTGAGCCACGCCGCCCAGTGCGGCCACCAGGATCCTGCGTGCTCGACCGCCTCGGCCTTCCAGCCCTCGACCGAGCCGGGCAGGTGGTCGTTGGTCCAGTGCTGATACTTCTTGGCGTCCGGGTGATTGATAACCCCGGCGATGTGGCCCGAGCCGGCCATGGTGAAGGTCACCGGGCCGCCGAAGGCCTGGGCGCCGCGATAAACGCTGCGGAACGGGGCGATGTGGTCGTCCTTGGACGACTGCACATAGATCGGGGTCTTGACCTTAGACAGGTCCAGCTTCACCCCGCCCAGGGTCAGGTGGCCCGTGGTCAGGGCGTTGTCCTTGTAGAAGTTGCGCAGATAATAGAGGTGCAGGGCCTTGGGCATGCGCGTCTGGTCGGCGTTCCAGAACAGCAGGTCGAAAG
>JACMOF010000445.1 GCA_014378155.1 Caulobacter sp.
GATTCCCCAGCGGATGACGCTGCTGGTCTATGCCCAGCACCTCAACCAGGACCGGCTGGAGCAGAACCAAGCCTGCGTGTGGCCCAGCTCAAAGCTGGTGGCCCGCTATCTCGGCTGCGGCGTGCAGACCGCCCGCGCCCATCGCAGGGCCCTGGAGAGCAAGGGCTACATGGTCCGCGACTACACCCGGGCCAACCGGCCGGCCGGCGAAGAGGCCTACGACCTCGCCCCGCTCGCGGCTCGCCTGGAGGAAATGGAGGACGCTGACGGCTCGATCCGGGCGGTCCACGCGGCTGAGCGCGCAGCGCAATACGAAGCTGTCGTTGGGCTTCATAATGCCAGCGCCCGGGAGGCGAAAATTCGTCACCTAGAACAGTCCCAAAAGAACGTCAGTTCATCTGTACGCGGGACGGACGCGCCTACGGCGCGGATTCAATCTTTAGGTCGGCGTGCTACGCCCGCCGAGAACGGCAAGGCCTACGGAACCTCGACCAACCGCCAGCGCACCGGAAATAACAGCGCCAATTGCTCTCCGGGGGGAGCAAGCGGCTTTGGCGGGGATCATTCTTCACCCTCGGTGCGGGCGGAAATGGCCCGTCAGGAGCTTACAGCCGCGTTCCAGGTGTCTCCGCGACTGGCCGCGCTGGTGGGGCCTGCCGTGGTGGCCGATCCGCTCAGCGCCTCGCCCGCCGATGTCGCCCGGGTGACCGCCGCGGTGCAGGAATTGCTGCCGGAGCCGGAGCGGAACAACGACCAGACCTTCGAGTGGGCGCTGAAGCGCCATGGCCTGCGGGCCATCTCGATGCTGGCCATCGCCATCGAGGACACCGACGTCCGCAGTCCCTGCAAATACTTCGGGAAAATGGCCTCGTTCGAGCCGCTCGGCGCCCCGGACCTGCGGCTCAACTTCGCTCGGATCCTGCGGGCGAAGGGTGAGATTCCGCCCCCGGCCGCCGTGCCCAGCCCGGCGACGGTGATGGAGGCGCCCGGCGCCGACGATCCCTGCTGGCGCAGCATCGACGAGCAGCTGCGCCGCATCGTCAAGACCGGCCCTTACGGCAGTTGGTTTGGCCGGATCGGGTTCCACGGGTTGCAGGGCGGGATCCTCACCATCTCCACCCCCAACGGGATCGCCGCCGACCGAATCAAGCGCGACTTCCATCGCGAGATCCTGCTGGCGGCCGAGGCGGCTGGCCACGAGGTCGAACGGGTGTCGATCATCGTCCGCAAGCTGACGTGACCGGCCGGCGGTCAGCGCCAGAGGGGGCCGTCGGTTCCAAAGACGCCGGCTCGGCGGGCGCGGGCCGACGCTTCGCCCGGGCCGTAGAGGCCATGGGAGAACTTCGGCCAATCGAGCGCCCAGCCGGTGGCGACCATGGCCTGGGCGATGTCACGGCCGGCGGCGTCGGTGCAGCGGGCGACGATCCGGTCATAGGACGTCCCGACCGGGCGGCAGCTCAGGGTCTGGGCGCCCAGGATCTGGCGAAGCGCCCTGGTCCCGTAGGGTTTGCGTTCGTCGTCCGGCGCATCGATGCCCCAGACGCGGATCTTCTGGCGGCCTATCCTGAAAGTGTCGCCATCGATGATGTCGGCGCGGCCGACGATCAGCTCGTGGGTCGCCGGCAGGCGAGGTGGCCAGGCGCCGGCCGGCTGAGTGAGCATGGCCGCGAGCGCGAAGGCGACGAAGGCCGCGGCCAGAGGGCCGCAGCGTTGATGTATCGACAGCGGGAGATCTCCTTCGCCAGGGCGTCGTCATGAAGCGGCCGGAAGACGCGCCGGGCGGTCAGCGCGGCCGATTGATCCCCGCGCCGTCGAGCGCCAGGCGCACCTTGATCGCCAGTTGGTCGATGGTGAAAGGCTTGGAGATCAGGGACACGCCGGGATCAAGCACCCCGTTGTGGACCACGGCGTCCTTCGTGAAGCCGGTCGTGTAGAGCACCTTCAGGTCGGGGCGTGTTTCCCGGGCCCGGTCGGCGAGCTGGCGGCCGTTCATGTCCGGCATGACGATATCGGTGAACAGCAGATCGACGCGCGGCGTCACC
>JACMOF010000446.1 GCA_014378155.1 Caulobacter sp.
CACCGCCGAGCAGTCGTTCAAGATGCTGCGCCGGGGCGGCACGGCCAACATCATCGGCATGATCCCGGTCGGCACCATGATCGAGCTGCACGGCGCCGACTTCCTGGGCGAGCGCAAGATCCAGGGCAGCTTCATGGGCAGGAACCGCTTCCCGGTCGACATGCCCCGCCTGGTCGACGCCTATATGGCCGGCAAGCTGAAGCTGGACGAACTGATCTCGCGCCGCATCGAGCTGGAAGACGTCAACTCGGCCTTCGACGAGCTGAAGCGCGGCGAACTGGCGCGCTCGGTGATCGTGTTCGACTGATATTCCTTCTCCCCTTGCGGGAGTAAGGTGGCGTCCAAAGGCCGACGGATGAGGGGCCGAAAGCCCTGTCAGCCGCGATGGTGGCATGACTGAACGCGATGGCGCCGTCTGGTAGACCCCTCATCTGATCCGCTGCGCGGGCCACCTTCTCCCGCAAGGGGGAGAAGGACCACGTTCCCCGACGGCAACGCTTTCTTGAACTCTGCCTGCGCATAATGTCGCACCACCACACGTTGCGATGGGACAGTAGAGTGAAGCTGAGTGAGTTTCTCGACGACGGGTTGGAAGGCGCGCTGTTGGTCATGGGCCGGCGGAGCCGGGTGGTCCGCATCTGCGTGAGCCTGATGATCGACGGCTTGCTGCTGGCCAATTTCGGCTGGAAGGCGGCTGGCGGCTGGTTCGCGGTCAATGTGGCGCTCGAGGCCTGGCTGCTGTTCCATCAGGTCCGGGCCGGCAAGAACCGCTATCCCTCGCCCCTGGTGCGGCTGGGTACGGTGGCGGCGTTCGGCGGGGCCTGGTCGATGATGGCCGCCCTGACCTGGATCAACGGTTCGCCGGCCATGAAGTTCGCCGGCCTGCTGATCCTGTTTGGCCTGCTGCTCGAAGCCCTGAAATACGCCGTGCTCAGCCGCGCCGCCTTCGTCGCGCTGGCGCCCTTCCCGGTGGCCGCCCTGATCATCGCGCCGATCGTGTTCGGCGGCTTTCGCGGCTGGGAGATGGGCTTCGCGATCACCGTCCTGCTCGGCCTGGGCGCCTATCTGAGCAACGCCGCGCGGCTGATGCGCGCCAACGCTCACGCCCTTGAGGAGGCCAAGGCGCAGGCGCAGGCCGCCAATCTGGCCAAGTCCGCCTTCCTGGCGATGATGAGCCACGAGCTGCGCACGCCGATGAACGGGGTGATAGGCATGGCCCACGCCCTGGCCGCGACCCGGCTGGACCACCGCCAGACCGACTATCTCGACACCATCGTCCAGTCCGGAGACGGACTGATGACCATCCTCAACGACATTCTCGACCTGTCGAAAATCGAGGCCGGCAAGCTGGAGCTGGAAACCGCCAGCTTTGATGTCGCCGAACTGGGCCGTCAACTTCACCGCCTGTGGGTCGAGACGGCCCGCGCCAAGGGCGTCGACCTGGTGCTCGACATCGCGCCCGACACGCCGGCCTGGCTGGCCGGCGACGCGGCCCGCGTGCGCCAGGTGCTGCTGAACCTGATCTCCAACGCCCTGAAGTTCACCCTGGAGGGCGGCGTCCGCATCGGCATCGCTTGCGCTGAAGGCGGCGGCGTCGAGATCGTGGTCGCCGACACCGGCATCGGCATGTCGCCCGAGCAACTGGCCCGGCTGTTCCAACCCTTCGCCCAGGGCGAGGCCTCGACCACGCGCCGGTTCGGTGGTTCGGGCCTGGGCCTGTCGATCTGCCACCACCTGGTGACCTTGATGGGCGGACGGATTTCGGCGACCAGCCGGTCCGACCTCGGCTCGACTTTCCGGGTGACCTTGCCGCTGGCCCAGGCGGCAGCTCCCGTCGCCGTTCTGCCGGTCGCCCGCGCCACCGGACTGGGAGGCCGGCGCATCCTGGTGGTCGATGACAACCAGGTGAACCAGATCGTCGCCAAGGCCCTGCTGGAAGCGGTCGGCGCCGTGGTCAGCCTGGCGGATGACGGCCGCCACGGCCTGGACCGCCTGGCCGCCGAGGACTTCGACCTGGTCTTGATGGACCTCCACATGCCGACGATGGACGGCGTCGAGGCCCTGGCCCGCATCCGGGCCGGCGAAGGCGGTCGCGACGACATCCCGGTCATCGCTCTGACCGCCGACGGCATGTCGGGCGAGGCCGAGCGCCTGATGGGCCTGGGCTTCGACGACGTGCAGCACAAGCCGATCCAGCCGGCTCTGCTGATGCGGGCCGTGGCGGAGTGGTGCCATGCGCCGCGACGAGAACTCTTGGCCAAGGCCTCGTAAATACCGCTCAGCCCGGCGAATGCCGAGACCCAGATCCAAGGTCGCTGAGGATGATTGGAGAGGCGCGGCGCCATTGTCGTCAGCCCCATCGCCATTCCATCTGGGTCCCGGCATTCGCCGGGATGAGCGGATCGGAGATATCCACAGCGTCCCAATCGAACTCTGGACGAACCGATCATGCCGCGTGCGAAAATCATCGGTTCCGCCTATGTTGACCGCTACCCGCCATGCGTTTCGACGACCACTTCCTGGACGAACTGAAGAACCGCCTTCGCCCTTCCGACGTGATCGGAAAATCGGTGAAGCTGCGGCGGCAGGGGCGCGAATATGCGGGGCTGTCGCCGTTCACCAAGGAAAAGAGCCCGTCGTTCTTCGTCAATGACGACAAGGGCTTCTACCACTGCTTCTCCAGCGGCAAGCATGGCGACATCATCAGTTTCCTGCAGGAAACCGAGCGGCTGACCTTCACCGAGGCGGTCGAGCGGTTGGCGGCCGAGGCCGGCATGGCCCTGCCCGAGCCGGACGCTCGCGCCGCGCAAGAAGACAAGAAACGCGCCACCCTGACCGACTGGATGGACCTGGCCGCCGCCTGGTTCGAGAGCGAGCTACGCCGTCCCGTCGGCCAGGCTGCCCGCGACTACCTGGTCCGCCGCGCCTTGCCGCAGGACCAGTGGAGCCCTTTTCGTTTGGGCTTTTCACCCTCCGGGCGAACCGCGCTGAAGGACTATCTGATCGCCAAGGGCGCTTCGCCGGGCGAACTGGTCGAGGCCGGCCTGCTGATCGCGCCCGAGGACGGCGGCGCGCCCTATGACCGGTTCCGCGACCGGATCATCTTTCCGATCACCGACACCCGGGGCCGGGTGGTGTCGTTCGGCGGCCGGGCCATGGATCCCGCCGCCCGCGCCAAATATCTGAACGGCCCCGAGACCACGCTCTTCCACAAGGGCCGGCTGCTGTATGGCCTGTACGAGGCCCGCAAGCTGCTGCACGCCGCCCAGGCCGCCGCCGGTCCCGAGAAGGGCGTCGAGCAGACGCCGCTGATGGTGGTCGAGGGCTATATGGACGTCATCGCCTGCCAGCGGGCGGGCCTGCCGGCCGTGGCGCCCATGGGCACGGCCATGACCGAGGAGCAGATGGAGGTGCTGTGGCGCCTGCATCCCGAACCCACCCTCAGCTTCGATGGCGACAAGGCCGGCCAGCGCGCCGCCAGCCGGGCCATCGACCGCGCCCTGCCGCTGCTCAAGCCCGGCCGGTCGTTCAAGTTCTCTATGGTGACCGGCGGCAAGGATCCCGACGACGTCCTGCGCGAACAGGGCGCGGCGGCGCTGAAGAGCCAGATGACGGCGACCACCCCCTTCGTCCAGGCCTTGTTCGACCGCGAACGTGACCTGGAGCCTCTGGACACCCCCGAGCGCAAGGCGGGCTTCAAGCAGCGGCTGCGGGCCGCGGCCGGCACGATCGCTGACAAGGACCTGGCGGCGGCCTATCGCGACGACCTCTATGCCCGGCTGGACGCCCTGTTCCCCAAGCCGGGCTATGGCGGCGGCCAGAGTGGCGGCGGCGAGGGCCGTCCTTGGGTCCCGCGCGCCCAGTGGAAGGGCGGCAGGGATCGCGCGCCGCCCGATCCGGGCATCCGGGGCGTTGCTCGGGCCGAGATCGGCACGCGGCTCAAGCCCTTCCACGCCGCCGTGGCCATCGCCGCCCTCGACCATCCCGCCTGGGCGCGCTCCTATGACGAGGCCATCGAGCGCATCGGCTTTGGCGATCCCCGCCTCGCGCCCCTGGCGGCCGAACTGTTCGACGCCCTGTCCGACGATATCAGCGACGACGTCGCCTTCCGCGACATCTTGACGCGCAAGGGCCTGGGCGAGCAGGTCGCCGAGGTCGAGCGCGTGGCCGCCGCCATCAGCGCGCCCTTCCTCGATCCCAAGATGGAGCCCCACCGCGCCAAGGCCCTGTGGTCTGCCTGCTACGAGGCCCTGGTCGAGATCGGCGACAGCGAGCGCGCGTTGGGGTCGCTCCGCCGCGAAGCCGTCACCGCCGAGACCCTGACGGCGACCCGCGACCTGCGGGTGCGGATCGGGGTGCTGGAGCGGCGGATCAGCGGGCTGGAGTTCTGGGAAGCGCCGGTGACGGTGCTGCCGATCACGTAGATTGATAATCCGCTCATCCCGGCGAATGCCGGGACCCAGATACATCCTGAGCGTCGCGCAATTAGGCGTTCAAATTCAATCCGACAAACAGGTCCCGCCAATCTGGATTGGCTTCTTCGATCAGCATCAGCTTCCAGGAACGGCGCCATTCCTTGATCCGGCGCTCACGCTTAAATGCTTCGTCGCGGGACTCATAAACCTCATACCAAACAAGCATGACGCAGCCGTATTTGGCCGTGAAGCCCCCTCGGCTTTCATCCCGATGCTCCTCGATGCGGCGCAGCAAATCGTCAGTCGAACAGATATAGAGCGTGCCGTTTCGCTGGCTGGCGACGATGTAGGTATAGAAAGCCATGCTCGTATATCCGCGCACGTTCATGACTGGCGAAAGCAGAAAAACGGGGGTTTCGATTTAGGCGCCATGGATGGATCTGGGTCCCGGCACTCGCCGGGATGAGCGGATTATCAAGACTGGCATCAGAGAGCGTGCGCCTATCCCGTCTTGACTCCGGCGTCATGCGACGCCATCTGGCGACTCACGGATTTGCCACGCTGCTGATTGACATCGCTCGGGCCGCCATTTGCATGTGCGCGCCCTCCTTGAAACAGGATGTCACCCTCGTCGCCGCCAGGTCCCAGTGGCTGCTGAAACCTCTCGAAGGTCGATGCTGATCACGCCCGAAGTCAGCGCCTCCGCAATGAGCCTAGCTCGCGGAGCGTTCAGCCATGGCTCTTCGGCGCGTGTCAGGTGTTTTCCTTGAGAATTTTTCAGCGATGCGCTGGAAGCGTGAACGGACGGCAGGGCGCGATGCGCAGGCGACCCACCATTTAGACATTTCACGGCGCGCGCCACGAACCAGGCGCCGCGCCGTTTCGGAGACTTGAATGAGCACGACGACGACTGATGGAGCCGAACCCCCCGAATCCGGTGGCGGCGATGGTCCCCTGCTCGACCTCACCGATGCCGGCGTAAAGAAGTTCATCAAGCAGGCCAAGGCCCGCGGCTACGTCACCATGGACGAGCTGAACAAGGTTCTGCCGTCGGAAGAAGTGACGTCCGAGGCCATTGAAGACACCCTCGCCATGTTGAGCGAGATGGGCGTCAACGTGGTCGAGGCCGAAGAGGACGCCGAGACCTCGGAAGGCGGCGAAGTCGTCGCCCGCGAGGACAACCAGCAGGTCATCACCAGCGACAAGCCGGCGGCCTATGACCGTACGGACGATCCCGTGCGGATGTATCTGCACGAGATGGGCAGCGTCGAGCTGCTGTCGCGCGAAGGCGAAATCGCCATCGCCAAGCGCATCGAGGCCGGCCGCGACACGATGATTCGCGGTCTGTGCGAAAGCGCCCTGACCTTCGAGGCGATCATGGTTTGGCGCGAGGAACTCGGCACCGGCCGCATCCTGCTGCGCGAAGTGATCGATCTGGAAGGCACCTATGCCGCTATCAACGGCGTGGCCGCCGCGCCTGCCGCCGAGGACGCCGAGCCCGCCGAACCGGCCGAGTCCGACCCCGACGCTCCCAAGGCCGAGGGTGACGATGACGAGGACGATTTCGACGACGGCGCCGGCCCGACGGTCAGCGC
>JACMOF010000447.1 GCA_014378155.1 Caulobacter sp.
CAGAGCGCCTTCTTCCGCACCCACAACCGCGACGACGTGATCCCCAACCTCTATTTCGTCGGGGCCGGCACTCATCCAGGCGCGGGCATCCCAGGTGTGGTCGGCTCGGCCAAGGCGACGGCGGGCCTGATGATCGACGACTACCTCGTCGCGGGCGAGACCGCCGACGCATGAGCGCACTGGAAGCCCAGAGCCGCGAGGCGATCCAGAAGGGCAGCAAGAGCTTCGCTGCGGCCGCCGCGCTGTTCGATGCGGAAACCCGGGCCGACGCCGAAATGCTCTACGCTTGGTGCCGCCACTGCGACGACGTGATCGACGGCCAGACGCTGGGCCACGGCATGAGCCCGGTGGCCGACGGCCCGGCGCGGCTGGAAGCCCTCTACGCCCAGACCCGCGCGGCCATGGCCGGTGAAACGCCCACCGACCCGGTGTTCGCCGCCTTCCAGACCGTGGCCCTACGGCGCGGCATCCCCGAGCGCTACGCCCTGGACATGGTCGACGGCTTCGCCATGGACGTAGCCGGGCGGCGCTACGCGACGCTCGACGAACTGCTGGACTATTGCTGGGGCGTGGCCGGCGTCGTGGGTACGATGATGGCCCTGGTGATGGGCGTCAAACCCGACGACCTGCCCACCCTCCGCCGCGCTCAGGATCTGGGCCTGGGTTTTCAGCTGACCAACATCGCCCGCGACATCGTCGAGGATGCGCGCAACGACCGGGTCTATGTTCCTGGCGACTGGCTGGCCGCGCTGGGCGTGCCGGAAACCGCAGTCGCCGACCGGGCTCATCGCGCGGCCGTGGCGGTGCTGGCGCAACGCCTGGTCGAGGCTGCGGAGCCCTACTACGCTTCCGCTCGCTGGGGCCTGCGCGACCTGCCCGTCCGCTCGGCCTGGGCGATCGCCGCAGCGCGCGGGGTCTATCGGCAGATCGGGCTGGACGTCGTCAAGGCCGGCGACAAGGCCTGGGACGAGCGCGTGGTGGTCAGCGGGCGGATGAAGGCTTGGCGGGCGCTGGAAGGGGGCGCGATGGCGCTAAGGTCGGCGACGCTGGATCGCTGGGGCAAGGCGCCGGCACGGCCGGAGATGTGGTCGAAGATCTAAAGTCCTCCCCCTGTGGGGGAGGCGATCGCGAAGTGATCGGTGGGGGGGGATTTTTAGGGTCGCCGGTCCGGTCTGTGGACACGCCCAATCACTCCCCCCTCCGTCGGCTTCGCCGACACCTCCCCCAAAGGGGGAGGAATTTAAACCCCTACACCCCTATCCCGCAGCCGCGCCTTCAGCTCCCTGACCGGTCGCGCCAGCAGGAAGCCAAACGAGACCGCCCCGTCCTTGGTGTGAACAGCGTGGTGGATCCGGTGCGCCTGGATCAACTGCTTCCAATATCGCGACTTGCCGAGCGGCACCTTGAACCGCTGGTGGACCATGCCGTCGTGAAACACAAAATAGACCACCCCATAGGCGGTGATCCCCAGGCCGATCGGCAGCAGCCACGGTACGCCGTGCACGCCGAAATAAATCCCCACGATGGCCGGGGCCGCGAAGACCACCGCGAATAGGTCGTTGAGCTCGAAGGCCCCGGTGCGTGGCTCGTGGTGGGATCTGTGCCAGGCCCAGCCGACGCCGTGCATCACATAGCGATGGGTGACCCAGGCGAAGCCTTCCATGAAGGCCAGCGCGCCCAGGAAAAGCGCCAGATAGAGCCCTAGAATTTCCATCGTCGTCCAGATTACCGCCGCAACCGGCTTGCCATCACCTGGGACAGGCCCAGGCCGGCCAAACCGGCCGCGACGAGCACGCCCCAGGCCTTATACACCGCCTCGATCCCGGCGTCCCGCCAGAGGATGGCCTGATAGGCCTCGATGACCCAGGCGTGCGGCGTGAACCACCCCACCTGCTGCAGCCAGGGCGGCATCAGGAAGCGTGGCACCATGCTACCGCCGATCGCCGCGAGCACCAGGATCACGAAGGTCGAAAGCATCTGCGCCTGGTCGCGCGTGCGGCACAGCGAGACGAGACCCAGGGCCACCCCCGCCGCGCAGGCCGAGGCCGCCAGGGTCGTGGGCAACCAGAGCATGGCGTGCTGGACCACCGCCACGCCATAGACGAGCTGAGCTGTGGCGAAGATCGTCAGCGCTTGCACTAGGCCTTGAGCGACGAGGAACAGGAACTTGCCGGTCACCACCGGCCCCATGCCCGCCACCCCGGCCAGCAGCCGGTCGGCGACACCCGTGCGCCGCTCCTCCATCAAGCCCAGCGCGCCCTGCATGGCCGAAAACAGGGCGAACAGGATCATCACCGCCCCGGCGTAGTAGGCGATCACCCCGCCGCCGGTCTTGACGTCCTTGACGTCCTCGCGGTCGAAATAGCCGACGTCGTCGGGCTTGGGCGTGTCGCGCAGCAGGATCGCGGCGGTGTCGGCGTTCTCGGCCTGATCATCGCTGGGCCCGCCGAGGGCCGGGGTCAACTGCACCACGGTGCGGCGCAAGGCGACATCCGGCAGGGCGTCGGACAGGGTCTGCTGCACGCGGGCCTGGGTCAGCGGGGCGGCGACGGCGCGGCTCGGATCGGCGATGATCACGAAGGGCTTGCCGATGGATGCCGGGTCGGCGCGTATCACGAGGCCGGCGTCGGCCTGGCCCGACTTGACCCGTCGGCGGACTTCGTTGTCGGTCGCCGGCGACACCAACTCGGCGCGAATGTCAGCCGACTTGACCAGCGCCGCCGTCAGGCGCGTCGAGTCTGTTGTCCTGACCAAATCGGCTACCGCCAGCTTCAACTGGATATTGTCACCGGTCGTGCCGGCGAACACCGACGAAAAGATCAGGAACACCAACGGCGGCAGCAGGAAGGTCATGATCAAAGCGCCGCGATCGCGCCATAGCTCCAACGCCATCACCCGCACCATGGCGGCGATCATCCAGACGCGCCCGATCCCAGAACCGGCCATCACGCCGCCAGCTTCCGCTCAGCCACCAGGGTGAAGAGGTTGGCCAAGGAGGGCTCGCGCACCCGGATCTCGCGAGGCGTCAGACCCACCTTGCGCAAGCGCTTGTCCAGCCGGCCGGCGGCTGCGTAGCCGTCGGCGTCGAGACGCGTCCAGATATGAGCCCGCCGGGTGCGCTCCAGCCCCTCGCCGGCCAGGCGGATTTCGCCGGCGGTGTCGACCTCCTCGGCCAGGTGGACCATGATCTCCATCTGATTGCCGAACGCCTGGGCGACGAGGGTCCTGGGCTCGCCCTCGAGCACCATCTGGCCTTCACGCAGGAAGCCAACCCGGTCGGCCAGGGTTCCAGCCTGGTCCAGGTCGTGGGTGGTCATTAAGACCGCCACACCCAGGTCGCGCAGGCCCCGGATCACAGCGTCCACGGCCTCTCGGGCGTCGATGTCCACCCCCACCGTGGGCTCGTCGAGGATCAGCAAGGACGGCTCATGGACGATGGCGGCGGCGATGTTGGCCCGGCGCTGATAGCCGCCTGACAGATGCTTGACCGGCACATGGGCTCGGTCGACGGTGCGGGTCAGCTCCAGAGCCCGGCGCACGGCGACGGCCATGGCGGCGCGCGGCGTACCGGCCAAGGCAGCGAAGGTTTCGATGTTCTCGGCCACCGTCAAATTCTGATAGAGGGCGATTTCCTGTGGGACCAGCCCCAGGCCCGCGCGCGCTGAGGGGACCCGCGCCGGATCGTGGCCATTCAGCAACACCTCGCCACCGTCGGGGCGGATCCGGCCGCAGATGGCGCGGATCAACGTGGTCTTGCCCGCACCATTGGGGCCCAGCAGGGCGTAGATCTCGCCCGGACGCAGCGTCAGGTCGACGCCGCGCAGCACCGGCTTGCCGCCATAGGCGTGCACAGCGGCGCCGACCGTCAGGATCGGCGCCTTAGAAGGAGGCTCGGGGGTCACGCCGCGACCTTGCGCCCAGCGAACAGCCCACCGACATAGGCGTTCAGCAGATGACCGCAGCCGGCCGAGGCCAGGGCGGCGGAGGCTTTGGCCAGATGGCCCTCCATGGCCAGTCGCGCGCCGGGGACGCCCAGGGCCGAGACCACGGTGGTCATGGCCGCGTCCTTGCCGACATCCTTGCCGGCCGCCTCGGGGGACGCCTGGGCGTCTATGATGTCGTCGCGGATCTGGAAGGCCAGACCGACATGGCGCGCCCACTGGCCCACTCCCTCGACCGCCGCCGACGAGGCGCCAGCGATGGCCGCCCCCCCCTGGGCCGCAGCGATGATCAGCACGCCGGTCTTCTCGTGATTGAGCCGCTCCAGAACCGCCGGATCGCGTAGCTTCTCACGATCGAAGAGGTCGCGGGCCTGGCCGGCGATCAGGCCCGAAAAACCGACGGCCTCGGCGGCGCGCGCCGTCAGGTCGGCGCGGAGCGGGCCGGGCAAGGCGTGGTCGGCGGCGATCACGGCATAGGCCTGGTTCAGCAGACCCACACCCGCCAGGATCGCCGTGGCCTCGTCATAGGTGCGATGGATGGTCGGCAGGCCGCGCCGCAGGCCAGCGTCGTCCATGGCCGGCAGGTCGTCGAGGATCAGGGACGCCGTATGGATCATCTCGAAGGCGCAGGCCGCGTCCAGGGCCGCGCCGTCAGGCGCCCCGAATTCGGCTGCGGCGAGCAGGGTCACCATGGGGCGAAAGCGCTTGCCGGGCGCCAGCAGGGCATAGCGCACGGCCTCGACCAGCCGGTTGGGCGCGACGCCCACGGCCGGCGCCAGTTCGGCCAAGCGTCGATCGACCCCAGTGCGAAGGGCCTCGAATCTTTGCAAGAAGGCGGCTTGGTCGTCCATCTCGCGAGTCGCGACCGTATTGACCTGCCCCGACGCGGGCCCGTTCATTTGACGGCGCCCTCGGCGGGCGTCAACTCAAAGAAGCTCTCCCCCGGACGAGGTCACGACCCAACTCCCAGCCCGGCTCGGCAAGCAGGCCTTCGTTCCTGTGGCGACCTGACCATCCTGCCGCGACCTTCCGGCCTGCCAGCGCAGGCGCTCAGCAGCAGCGCGGCGACCATGGATACGGAAGCGGCGCTTGAAAGGTTATAGCGGGATGTTGTCGTGCTTCTTCCAGGGGTTGGTGAGTTGTTTCCCCTTAAGGCTCTTGAGCGCCCGGACGATCCGCTTGCGGGTGCCATGAGGCATGATGACGTCGTCGATATAGCCACGCGAGGCGGCGACGAACGGGTTGGCGAAGGCGGCTTTGTATTCGGCCTCGCGGGCTGCCAGCGCGACCGGGTCGCCCGCCTCGGCGCGGAAGATGATCTCTACGGCCCCCTTGGCGCCCATCACCGCGATCTCGGCGGTGGGCCAGGCATAGTTGAAGTCGCCGCGCAGGTGCTTGGAGCTCATGACGTCATAGGCCCCGCCATAGGCCTTGCGGGTAATCAGGGTGATCTTGGGAACCGTCGCCTCGGCATAGGCGAACAGCAGCTTGGCGCCGTGCTTAATCAGGCCGCCATACTCCTGCTTGGTGCCAGGCATGAAGCCTGGCACGTCCACCAGGGTAATGATCGGGATGTTGAAGGCGTCGCAGAAGCGCACGAAGCGGGCGGCCTTGCGGCTGCTGTCGATGTCCAGCACCCCGGCCAGCACCTGGGGCTGGTTGGCGACGATGCCGACGCTCCCGCCGTCCATGCGGGCGAAGCCGCAGATGATGTTCTTGGCCCACTCGCTGCTGATCTCGAAGAAGTCCGCCTCATCGCCGACCGGCAGGACCAGCC
>JACMOF010000448.1 GCA_014378155.1 Caulobacter sp.
AAGGAGCATGTCACCGTTCAGCCGGAAAACCAGACGCTCGCCTCCATCACCTTCCAGAACTATTTCCGGCTGTATCCCAAGCTGTCCGGCATGACCGGCACGGCGCTGACCGAGGCGGATGAGTTCGCCGAAATCTACAAGCTCGACGTGCTGGAAATCCCCACCAACGTGCTGGTGGTGCGCAAGGACAGCGATGACGAAGTTTACCGCTCGGCCGAGGAGAAGTATGAGGCGGTGGCCGGGCTGATCGGCGAGGCGCGGGCGCGCAGCCAGCCGGTGCTGGTCGGCACGACGAGCATTGAGAAGAGCGAAATCCTCAGTGAGATCCTCAAGAAAAAGAATATCCCGCATCAGGTCCTGAACGCCCGCTTCCACGAGCAGGAGGCCGGCATCGTCGCTGACGCTGGCGTGCCCGGCGCGGTCACCATCGCCACCAACATGGCCGGCCGCGGCACCGACATCCAGCTGGGCGGCAATGTCGACATGCGCCTGGCCAATTGGCTGCAGCAGCAGAAGGGGCTTGGGATCACCCCGGCCCATGAGGACGAGCTGGCTCAGAAGGCCGAGCTGGACGCCGAGATCGCCGTCGCCAAGGCCCAGGCCCTGGCCGCCGGCGGCCTGTTCGTGCTGGGCACCGAGCGCCACGAAAGCCGCCGCATCGACAACCAGCTGCGCGGCCGCACCGGGCGTCAGGGCGACCCGGGCCACAGCAAGTTCTTCCTGTCGTGCGAGGACGACCTGCTGCGCATCTTCGCCGGCGAGCGGCTGGACGCGATCATGCGCACCTTCGGCGTCCAGGAAGGCGAGGCGATCACTCACAAGGGGCTGAACAACGCCATCGCCACCGCCCAGAAGCGCGTCGAGCAGCGCAACTACGAGATCCGCAAGAACCTCCTGAAGTACGACGACGTCGTCAACGACCAGCGCAAGGCCGTGTTCGAGCAGCGCCAGGAATTCATGGAGGCCACCGACCTCTCCGAGATCATCACCGAGATGCGCCGCGACGTGGTCGATGACTTCGTGGCCCGCTACATGCCGCCCAAGGCCTATGCCGAGCAGTGGGACATCGAAGGCCTGGACGAGCGCGTCCAGTCGATCTTCGGCATGGAGCTGCCGCTGAAAGACTGGGCCGCCGAGGAAGGCATCGGCGACGAGGAGATGCGCGAGCGTATCGCCAAGGCCGCAGACGAACGGGCGATCGAGCGCGAGGCGATCATCACCCCCGACCAGATGCGCTCGGTGGAAAAGAGCTTCCTGCTGCAGATGATCGATCTGCAGTGGCGCGAGCACTTGATGCACCTGGACCACCTGCGCAATGTCATCGGCCTGCGCGGCTACGGCCAGCGCGATCCGCTGAACGAGTACAAGACCGAGGCCTTCTCGCTGTTCGAGAAGCTGCTGGGCGACCTGCGGACCAACACCACCCGCTGGCTGATGACGGTCGAGATCGCCTATGCCGATCCCGAGCCGCTGCACACTCCTGAAGGCCTGATCGAGGTCCACCTGGACCCGCTGACCGGCGAAAACGTCGCCGTGGCCGGCGCCCTGCCCGAGGGCCTGTCGCCCCAGCAACGCGAAGCCCTGCCAGTCTCGGTGTTGCCGGAAGGCTGGGAATATACCGCCCGCAACGGCGCCTGCCCGTGTGGGTCGGGCAAGAAGTTCAAGCACTGCCACGGGGCGCTGGTTTAGGCGCTGAGCGCTTGGTGATCTGAAGACGCCCGCCTTCGGAAACCAGGGCGGGCGTTTTTCTTTTGGCTTTTTGACCCGCTCATCCCGGCGAATGCCGGGACCCAGATCCCAAGGCGCCGGGCTGATTGGAAGAGCTCTGAGCGAGCGGAACCCGCCTCGGACCATTCCATCTGGGTCCCGGCATTCGCCGGGATGAGCGGAGTTTAAGTGACTCTCTTCCCCCCACTCCGCGCCGCCACCCACGCCGCCGCCACCAGCACTGCGGCCGCGATCATCCCCGACACCCGGAGCCCCGCCGCGATCCGGTCGGGTCCGCCGGCCGCCAACGCGCCCATCACCGCCACGCCCGCCGCCCCCGCCGCCTGGCGGCAGGCGTTGAGCACCCCCGACGCGGTGCCTGAGAAGTGCCGGTCCACATTGGCCAGCAGGGCGCTGGTCATCACTGGCACCGCCGTGCCCATGCCGCCGGGGATCAGCAGGAAGCCGGGGACCATCAGCCAGAAGGGTGTCGTCGGCGTCAGCCGGCTGGTCAGGGCGTAGCCTAACGCCGCCACCAGCACCCCGCCGGCCATGGTCCGCGCGGGTCCAAAGCGGGCCGCAATCCGACCGCTCAGCAGGTTGGCGGCGATGAAGGTCGCCGTCAGGGGCAGGAAGGCCAGGCCAGCCTGGACCACGTCGTAGCCGGCGGAACGCTGAAGAAAGAGGCCCAGCACGAAGATGACCCCGTAATAGGTGAAGTTCACCGACACCCCGACCACCACCGCCGACCAGACCATCCGGTTGCGGAACACCTCCAAAGGAACCGCTGGATGGGCGCTGCCCCTCTCGACCGCGAGGAAGGCCGCCACGGCCAGCAAGCCGCCGACCAGCGCGCCCAGCACCAGCGGGTCGCTCCAGCCCCTGTGGCCGCCCTCGATGACCGCCCCGACCAGCAGGGTCAGGGCCACGAAGGCCAGGGCCTGGCCGGGCAGGTCCAGCGGCCGCTTCTGGCGCGGCGGGGCCTCTGGGACGAACAGCAGCGTCAGGATCGCCCCGGCCAGGCAGAGCGGCAGGTTGACCAGGAACACCCAGCGCCAGCCCAGCGCGCCGATCAGCAGGCCGCCGATCACCGGCCCGGCGGCGATCGACACCCCGCCGGCCGCCGTCCACCACCCCACGGCCCAGGCCCGCGCCTCGTCATCGCCCGCCGCCGCGTGGGTGATCAGGGCCAGGGACGGCGGCACCAGCAGGGCCGCAGCCGCGCCCTGCACCGCGCGCGACAGGACCAGCTGCGTGGCGCTCTGGGCCAGGCCGCAGGCGGCCGAGGAGACGGCGAACAGCACCAGCCCGCTTAGGAACGCCCGCCGGGGTCCGAACCGGTCGCCGAGCGCGCCCGCCGAAAGCAAGAGCGCCGCCAGCAGCAGCGTATAGGCGTCGACCACCCATTGCAGGCTGGCGGTCGGCGCGTTGAACTCGCGGCCGATCGCATCCAGGGCGACATTGACGATGGTGACGTCCAGTTGGACGATCGTGAAGCCGAAGCTGGCGGCGAGCAGGATCAGCGGCAGTTGGGCGACTCGGGGCGTGGTCATGGCGTGATCTTCGCCCAGCGCGGGCATGGATGTTACAGCGAAGACTGAAGCTTTCGCTGGCGGCCCAGAATATTCTAAAAATCCGCTCATCCCGGCGAAGGTCGGGATGAGCGGCAGAAAGGTTAGGTCATGGAAGCCAACATCGCCTCCCCCGCCGCCCTGATCGGCGATCCCAGCCGGGCGGCCATGCTGCAGGCCCTGATGGACGGCCGCGCTCACCCCGCAGGCGCGTTGGCCTGGGCGGCGGGCCTGACCGCCCAGGCGGCCAGCACCCACCTGGCCAGGCTGGTGGACGGCGGCCTGCTGAGCGTCGAGCGCCAGGGGCGCCACCGCTATTACCGCCTGGCCAACGCCGAGGTCGCCCATGTGCTCGAGGCCCTGGCCGTGCTGGCTGCGCCGGTGCGGTCGCTGCA
>JACMOF010000449.1 GCA_014378155.1 Caulobacter sp.
GCGCGAATGCGCTCGGCGATCGCGTCAAGCGCCGTCCATTCCTCGGTGTATTGGCCTTCGAGCAGCACGTGCAGCGCCTGGAAATTGGGGCCGCGTACGTTCCAGTGATAGCCGTGGGTCTTGAGATACAAAGCATAGCTGTCAGCCAGGACCTTGTTCAGGCCTGCGACAATGTCGCTGCGTTGTTTCGTCGTGAAGCCGGTGTTCAGGTTCGCAGCCATCGTCATCTCCCGTGTTGCGTGTTGCGCGTCTTAGGTAAGCGTGTCCATGCTCTTGGCAAGACGTACGTGCGCCAGGGCCCCATGAAGTCACAAGAACCACTCGCAACGCAGCAAGGGCGCTTTTCGCCTGATGTGCTGAGCGCGTGGTTGGTGCCCAAGGCGCCGCCGCCCCTTTGGCGGGCGACCCTGGCCACGGTGGCCGCCATCGCCGTCGCGATGGGGCTGCGCATCGCCTTGCTGGGCCTGAGCGGCAGTATCGGCGTCACCCAGGCCTTTTTCCCGGCGATGATTCTGGTCACGCTCTATACCGGCTGGCGTTGGGGCGTCGCGCCACTGGTCGCCGGGGCGGTTTTTGCCTGGTGGCTGTGGGGCGGAGGGCAAGGCGAGGGCCTTGACGAGAGCGAGATCGCCACCCTGGTGCTGTTCGTGGTTTCAGGGGCGATCACCATCGTCGTGGCCGAGGGGCTGCGCATCGCCCTCGTCAGCCTCGCCCTGGCCCGCCGCCTCCAGACCAAGGCCGAGCTTCGCCTAGAGATGACACAGACCGCAGCCGGCGTGGGTCCCTGGGAATGGGACTTGCTGAACAACGAGCTGCAGCTGTCGCCCGCCGCGCGCAAGAACCTGGGCGTCACCACGGCGAGTCCGCTCGACCTGGCCGGCCTGCTGGATTTGGTCCATCCCGACGATCGCGTCATGATGGCGGCCCGTATCCGCGAAGCCGTGAAGACCGGGCCGCTCTATGAGGTCGAATATCGGCTGATCGGCGCGCCCGGCGGCGAGCGCTGGATCCACGGACGCGGCGAGGTGTATCGCGACGCGGAAGGCCGCGCCACTAAGGTTCTCGGCGTCAATTTCGACGTCACCACGCGCCGCCAGGCCGAGGAGAGCCTGCGCGAGAGCGAAGCGCGTTTCCGCTCCCTGGCCGACAGCGCCCCGGCCTTGATGTGGATCAGCGGCGAGGATGGCGTGCGGATCTTTGTCAACGCCGCCTATGTGGACTTCGCCGGAGTGACCTTTGAAGACGCCTTGATCCTGGACTGGCGCTCGCGGCTGCACGCCGACGACCTGCAGGTCATTCTCAAGGCCCAGATTTCCGGCGAGGCGTCGCGCAAGCCCTTCAGCCTAGAGGGCCGCTACCGGCGGTTCGACGGCGAGATGCGCTGGCTGAAATCGTTCTCCCAGCCGCGCCACGGGCCAGGCCAGGTGTTCAACGGCTTCATCGGCATCGCCTTCGACTTCACGGACACCAAGGAGGCCGAGGCCAAGCTGACCAACCTCAATGAGCTGCTGGCCGACCGCGTGCAGGAAGCCCTGTCCGAGCGCGATGTCGCCCAGGCCGCCCTGACCCAATCCCAAAAGCTTGAGGCCATCGGCCAGCTGACCGGCGGGGTGGCTCACGACTTCAACAACCTGCTGACGGTGATCATCGGCGCGCTGGACGTGCTGCAGCGCAATCCCCAAGATGAAACGCGGCGTGAGCGGATGGTGAGCGCCGCCCAGGCCGCAGCGCGGCGCGGCGAAAAGCTGACCCAGCATCTGCTCGCCTTCGCTCGCCGCCAGCCGTTACATCCCGAAATCTGCCGCATCGACGCGATGATCGTCGATAGCGAGAGCCTGCTGCGCCGCGCCATCGGCGAGGGCCTGACGCTCAGCCTCGACCTTCAGGCGGGCGAGCGCACGACCCTGACCGATTCCGGCCAATTCGAGGCCGCCCTGCTGAACATGGTGGTCAACGCCCGCGACGCCACGCCGCCTGGCGGCGCCATCGCCATCCTTTCCGCAGCGGTGGACCTGGCCGAGCCCCGGGGTGAGCTGCCGGCCGGCCGCTATCTGCGCGTCGCCGTGCGCGACACCGGAGCCGGCATGGACGCCAAAACCATGGAGCGGGCCTTCGAGCCGTTCTACACTACCAAGCCGGTCGGCAAGGGCACGGGGCTGGGCCTGTCGCAGGTCTATGGCTTCGCCCGGCAGAGCGGCGGCGAGGTGACGATCGACTCCACTGTCGGCGAAGGCACGACCGTGGCCATGACGCTGCCGGTGCGCGAGGCCTTCTCGAGCGTTGAGGTCCTGAGCGTGGCGCCGCCGGCCACCCGCGCCACCGCCCATGTGCTGCTGGTCGAGGACGACGTCGAGGTCGGCGACCTGATCGAGGCCATGCTCGACGAGCTGGGCCACATGGTCAGCCGGGCGGCCAGCGCCGATCAGGCCCTGGCCATCACGCGCGCCGATCCCACCCTGGCCCTGGTGATCACCGACGTGATGATGCCTGGGGGCAAGAGCGGGGTCGATCTGGCCATCGCCCTGTCGCACGAGCGTCCGGATCTGCCGATCCTGCTCAGTTCGGGCTATGCCGGCCAGGAATTGGTCCGCGCCCACGAGACTTCCTGGCCCCTGCTACGCAAGCCCTATGCCCTCGACGCCCTCGCCAGGGCCATGGCCGACGCCTGGGACAGGCGCCCACCGAACCAGGCGGTGGGGTGAGGGTCAGCCCAGGTCAGCCGTTCGCCGGCTTACCCGGCGCGCGTCAGGCGCCGGTGGCGTCCACGACGATAGCCACCGTCTTGCCTCGAGAAAGCGGGTCCCACCCCGCCTCGATGGCGGATGCGATGGCCTTCGCAACGAGGTCCGGAGCGATTTGCGAGGCCTTGAGAACGGGCGCCCCGTACCGAGGCTCGGGGCCAGGCGGAAACTCCATCACGGCTTCGCGCTGCCCTTCCTTGTGACGCGCGGCGATCGCCATGCCATGCCGTGACGCGGTGTCGCTGGACCATCCGGGCAGGCGGTGAAGTCGCCAGACAAAAGGCTGTCCGCCAACTTCGATCTCAAGGTCAGGGCTTTGCTTGGTTCGTGCCATGTACGGGTGTTATCCTGGCCAGCCCGTCCAGGCCACCCCGTCGCGGGCCTTGGGGGTTCGAAAGGGCGGTCGAGCGCCCGCGATGCCCTCGACACGGCTCCAACGGGTTCGCCGCAGCTTAGCTGGCGTCGGCCACCGCCGCGCGCCGCGCCTACCCGTGAACCGCCCATTGGGCCGCTGTAGACGCCGCCCTAGGATCCTCGGTCGAACGACTGTCGCCTGGTGTTGCTCGGCTCGAAACCGCCTGAAAGTCAGAGACGGTCACAACGCATCACCGGCAGGGCGGTCGGGCGAATCTTACAGGACGATTTGCAATCGGCGACGGAAGGTCTATATCTGATCCGTGGGTTTTGCTCAATTTCAGCAAAAGCCGTGACGCCGATGGGCTCTCCGTCCTCCGGCGTTTTTTGAGACCCTGGAAATGCTCAGTTTGAGCATAAGAGAGGATCAGATGGCCGACGGTTTTGCGCCCCTCGCTTTCAATGCCGATGTCGAAGCCGAAACCGCCGCCGCATGGAACAAGGTCAAGCACCATGTCACGCCGCTGGAATGGCAGATTCACGCGCCCTTGATCAGCGAGATCAACCGGTTGAAGCGCGAGAAAAACGCCGTCATCCTGGCCCACAACTACATGACGCCGGAGATCTTCCACGGCGTGGGCGACTTCGTCGGCGACAGCCTGGCCCTGGCCCGCGAGGCCGCCCAGTGCGACGCGGCCGTCATCGTCCAGGCCGGCGTCCACTTCATGGCCGAGACCAGCAAGGTGCTGGCGCCCGACAAGCGCGTGCTGATCCCCGACCTGCGGGCCGGCTGCTCTTTGGCCTCCTCGATCACGGGCGCCGATGTTCGGCTGATCAAGGCGCGTCATCCGGGCGTCCCAGTCGTCACCTATGTCAACACCACCGCCGACGTGAAGGCCGAGACCGACATCTGCTGCACCAGCGCCAACGCCGTGCAGGTGGTGGAGTGGGCGGCCCGCGAATGGGGCGTCGACAAGGTGATCCTGATCCCCGACGAGTTCCTGGCCCGCAACGTGGCGCGCCAGACCTCGGTGAAGATCATCGCCTGGGCCGGCCGCTGCGAGGTGCACGAGCGCTTCAACGCCCAGGACATCGCCGACATGCGCGCAGCCTATCCCGGCGCCGAGATCCTGGCTCACCCCGAATGCCCGACCGAGATCCTGGAAGCCGTCGATTTCGCCGGCTCGACGGCGGCGATGAACGACTATGTCGCTCTGCGCAAGCCCAGGCAGGTGGTGCTGATCACCGAGTGCTCGATGGCCTCCAACGTCCAGGCGGAGTCGCCCGGCACCCAGTTCATCGGCCCCTGCAACCTGTGTCCGCACATGAAGCGGATTAGCCTCCAGAACATCCACGACGCGCTGGTCCACGACCGCTACGAAGTGACCGTCGATCCGGCCATCGCCGTCCGCGCCCGCCTGGCCGTGCAGCGGATGATCGACCTGCCGCCGCCGCTGGTTCCGGCGCGGTATGACCTGGTGAAGGCCAAGCATCATGTGGATGTGGAGATGATCTAGAAAACCCTTCCCTTCGCCCCTTGCGGGGGAAGGTGGCCGCGAAGCGGTCGGATGGGGGGTGTCGGCGCAGACGTCCAAATCAGCGCCGACACCCCCACCCCAATCCCTCCCCGCAAGGGGGAGGGGCTTCGGAGTGAGCTTGAGATGATTGAGCACCGCATTACCTTCGATGGCCCCGTGATCCTCGGGGCGGGCCTGGCGGGTCTCACAGCCGCCCTTGCGGCCGCGCCGCGCCGGGCGCTCGTGCTGTCGCCGACGCCGCTGGCGACCGGCTGCTCCAGCGCCTGGGCGCAGGGCGGCATGGCTGCGGCCCTGTCGAACGAGGACGCTCCCGCCCTGCATGCCGCAGACACCATGGCGGCCGGCGCGGGTCTATGCGATCCGGCGGCCGTCGCGCTATTGACCACCGAAGGCCCGGACGCGGTTCGCGCCCTCGCCGCCCTCGGAGCCCCGTTCGACCGGCAAGCCAATGGCGACTTCGTGCTCAGCCTGGAAGCCGCTCACGCCAAGGCCCGGGTTGCCCGGGTCGGCGGCGACGGGGCCGGCGCGGCGATCATGGCGGCCGTCATCGCCGCTGTCCGCGCCGCGCCCTCTATCGAGGTCCGTGAGAACGCTCGCGCCCGCCGGTTGCTCCAGGACGCGACCGGTCGCGTGGTCGGCGTGTTGGCCGAAGTCGGCGGCAAGCTTGTCGAGATCCACGCCGCCAGCGTCATCCTGGCGACCGGCGGGGTCGGCGGCCTCTACGCGGTCACAACCACCCCGGCCGAAGTGCGCGGCGAGGGCCTGGGCCTGGCCGCCCTGGCCGGGGCAGAAATCGCCGATCCGGAGTTCGTGCAGTTCCATCCCACGGCCATCGACATCGGCCGCGACCCCGCGCCCCTGGCCACCGAGGCCCTGCGCGGCGAAGGGGCGATCCTGCGCAATACGGATGGCCGCGCCTTCATGGCCGACTATCACACGGCTCGCGAGCTGGCGCCGCGCGACGTGGTGGCCCGCGCCATCCACGCCGAGCGCTCGGCCGGACGCGGCGCTCTCCTGGACGCCACCACGGCGGTCGGCGCCCACTTCCCGCAGGAGTTCCCGGCCGTGTTTGCCGCCTGCATGAGCGCGGGGATCGACCCGCGCATCCAGCCGATCCCGGTGACTCCGGCGGTGCACTATCACATGGGCGGCGTGGCGACGGACCTCGACGGCCGCGCCAGCCTGCCGGGCCTGCTGGCGGCCGGCGAGTGCGCCAGCACGGGCGTGCACGGCGCCACCCGCCTGGCCTCCAACAGCCTGCTGGAGGCGGCCGTGTTCGGCGCCCGGGCCGGGCGCGTGGCGCGCGACCTGGCGATGGGCGGCGAACCTCTGCCGGCCGAGCCCACGCCCGACCTGCCCGACGCCGCTCTCCAGATCCTGCGCCGGGCGATGAGCCGCGACGCCGGCGTGATCCGCGACGCCGAGGGCCTTTCCCGCCTCGTGACCGTGATCGACGCCTCGCAAACGGCGCACGGCCTGGCCCCAACCCTGGTCGCCGCCGGCCTGATCGCTCGCGCCGCCCTGGCCCGCGAGGAAAGCCGAGGCGGCCATTTCCGCCGCGATTTCCCCGCCGCAACCTTGGCCGAGCGCACTTTCATCACCCTGGACAGCGCCGCCGCCGGCTTGCGATACGCGGCGGAATAGGAGTACGTTTCAGGAACGGAGGCTCTGCCATGACGGCGACGGATGCGGGTTTCGAAGAGCGCGGCGACAGCGAGTTCCTGTTCGACTTCGATCAGTTTGAACTGATGGACCAGGCGGGCGTGTTCTCCGGCGTCCAAGGGCGCGTCGAACTGATCGAAGGGAAGATCATCCAGATGGCGCCCGCTTCTGGCGATCATGGCGAGGTTTCCGGGGGCGTTTTCTATGCCCTGAAGTCCGCCGCCATGGCGGCTGGCGTCGACAAGCTGCACCGCTTCATCGTCCACGCCACGCTGAAGATTGGTACCTGCAGCGCGCCCGAACCGGACGTGCTCGTCATAAGGCGCGGCGAAAGCGAAAAGTACGCTCGGGCCGAACAGGCCGTGCTGGTAGCCGAGGTCTCGATCTCAACGCGCGAGAACGACCTGACGGTGAAGAGCCGCCTCTATGCCAAGGCCAGTGTGCCGGAATATTGGGTGGTTGAGCCGGAAGCCCGCAGGCTGAATGTTTTCCGCGAACCGCAAGCTGATGGGACCTGGACTTCGACCACCGTCCTCGAAGGCGACGACGCCGCCGTCTCGCCCCTGTTCGCCCCGCAGATCAGCATCGCGCTGTCGGAGTTGTTTTGAGCGTTCCGTCCCCCCTCCCCGACCTGCTGATCCGCCCCCTCATCGACCTGGCCCTGGCCGAGGACCTTGGCCGAGCCGGCGACATCACCGCCCAGGCCTGTATCGACGCCGACGTTCGGCTTTCGGTGGTGTGGGCCGCGCGGCAGGAGGGCCGGATCGCCGGCCTGTCCTGCGCACGCCTGTCGCTGGCCGCCCTGGATTCGACCGCGTCGTTCGAGGTCTTGACGCAGGACGGCGCCGACGCCGCGCCCGGCGCCGTCCTGGCCCGGGCCGAGGGTAACGCCCGCGCCGTGCTGGCCGCCGAGCGCACGGGGCTGAACCTGCTGGGCAAGCTGTCGGGCATCGCCACCCTGACGCGGGCCTATGTGCGCCTGGTCGAGGGCACGGGCGCCGTCATCGTCGACACCCGCAAGACCACGCCCGGCCTGCGGGCCCTGGAGAAATACGCCGTGCGCTGCGGCGGCGGCGTCAACCACCGCTTCGGCCTGGATGACGCCATCCTGATCAAGGACAACCACGTCGCGGCCTGCGGCGGCGTGGGCGAGGCCGTCCGCCGGGCCCGCGCCTTCGCCGGCCACCTGGTCAAGGTCGAGGTCGAGGTGGATGGACTTGACCAGTTGGAAGACGCGCTGAAGCACCGCCCCGACGTGGTCATGCTCGACAATTTCAGCCTCGAAGACCTGAAGACCGCCGTCGCCCTGGCCAAGGGCCGTGCAGTGCTGGAAGCCTCCGGCGGCGTCAACCTGACCACCGTCCGGGCCATCGCCGAGGCCGGCGTGGACGTGATCAGCGTCGGCGCCCTGACCCACTCGGCCCTGGTGATGGATATTGGCCTGGACGCCGTGTGAGACCCACTCCTCTATCCTCTCATCCCGGCGAATGCCTGGAGGAGCGGAACGAGGGCATGGCGAGCCTGGTGAAGCTGCTCCGCGACAATCCGCCCCATCCGCGTGGCGACAGCGGTTTCTTAACCGTATGGGCGCATTGAGTAACGGTCCCAGCAGTTCGTCGGGATGACCGGGGCGCTCTGGGTTGCAACCAAGCCAGCACATCAATCTGGACAAGGCTCGGGCGCTGATTGTTGATGACAATCCGCAGTCGCTCGACATCCTGGTCGGGGTGCTGACCAGCTTTGGCCTGCGCAATGTCGTGCGCAAGACCACGGCCCAGGAAGCCCAGAACGAGCTGAAATATCATCAGGTCGATCTGATCCTGACCAACGCCCTGCTGCCGGAGATGGACGGCTACGACCTGATCCGCTGGCTGCGCCGCGAGTCCGACGAAGCCAACCGCATGACCCCCGCCATCATCGTCACCGCCCACACCCGTCGCGCCCACGTCGAGAAGGCCCGCGACTGCGGCGCCAACTTCATCGTCACCAAGCCGATTTCACCGACCGTGATGCTGGAGCGAATCCTCTGGGTCGCCAAAGGCGATCGCATGTTCATAGAGTGCGACACCTACATCGGCCCCGACCGCCGCTGGCGCAACGCTGGCCCGCCGGTCGAATTCCCCGACGGCCGGCGCCGCGACGATCAGTCCACTGAATTGAGCGACGGCTCAGGCCAGAACATGAGCCAGGACGAGTTGGACCTGCTCATCAAACCACAAAGATCCTTGGCATGAGCGAAGTCAAAAAGAGCCGCATGCGGCCGCGTCTCGGCCAGCTGATGGCGCAAAAGGGCGGCATATACGTTGGCGAAGCGCTGAAACGCGCCGACGCCACCTTGGAAACCCTGCGCGAGCCGTCTTTGGTCGGCATCGGCCACCACATCGCGGCGCTGGGGGCCATGCTGGCCTCCAGCGCCGACGGGCCCGCGCGGATCGAGGGGCTCTATGCCCGCGCCGCCGACATCGTCAGCTTGTGCGGAGCTGAGCGCAACGAGGCTGTCGAGATCGCCGCCCGCTCGCTGTGCGACCTGCTGGACGAGGCCGGCGCGCTGACGCCCACGGTGCAGGCCGGCGTCAAGGTGCACGTCGCCTCGATCAAGCTGCTGCACCGCGCCGACGCCAATTCCGCCATGCAAGACATCATCCTGCAGGGCCTGGCCAGCGTGCTGGAAAAGCAGCGCGGCGAAACCGCCGAGAAGAACTCAATGGCTTAAGGGGGCTTACCGCCGCCCCCGTAGCCATGGCGCCATGCGATCTTGCAGCGGCTGATCGAGATAGGTGTGGAACAGGAAGGCCGCGCCAAGGGCGATCGGGAACGAGGCCAGCCACATCAGCCACTGCCAGGCGATGCCGATCGGCACGGTCTCAATCAACTCGTGCACCGCGCTCCAATAGATCACCCCCACGAGAATGTGGGTGATGAACAGGGCGAAGGACAGCTTGGCGCCTTCCTCAATCCAGGCCTTGGGATGGCGCACCGGCAGGCGACCCGCCCCCAGCACGATAGCGGCGATGGCGATCAGGCAGGGGATGTCGAAAATCAGCTCGTCGGGGAGGGCGTAGCGGTCCAGCGGCTGCATCGCCGCCAGCAGCCCGCAACCGCCGACCAGCAGGGCCTTGGCGGCCTTTTCCGACGGCCAGTCCATCTCGACCGCCCGCGCCAGGCAGACGCCCAGGATGAACAACGGCAAGGCCCGTAGTACGCCATAGCGGAACTGCAGGTCCGACAGGGCGTGGTGAAAGGCCAGACGGGCGACGACCTCGCACAGCGCGAAGGCCAGGGCCCCGGCCAAAGGCAGCAGCCACGGATGGCGCACCTTGTCGGCGGCCCGCCACAGCCAGGGAAACACCGCGTAGCAGACCACCAGCGCCGACAGCGACCAACTGGGCAGGTTCCAGCCGTCGCTGTTGAAGCCCCAGGCATGGACCAGCAGGGCCTGGACCGGCAGTTGGTCCCAGGCAAAGCGCGAGGGCTTGTGGGCGTCGGTGCCCAGGCTGTTGAGCACCAGCACCAAGACCGCCATCGTCGCCAGCACGATCAGGTGCCCCGGCCAGACCCTGCCCACCCGGCGCACCCAGAACCGGCCATGGCTGATGCGCCCCGTCAGGGTCGAGGCTCCATAGGCCCGGCCCAGCACATAGCCCGACAGCATCAGGAAGAAATCGGTGGCCAGGAAGCCACGCGAGAACATTTGGGAGAAGCGCTCGATGCGCATCGGCCCCTCGGCCCCGTAGTGATAGAGCACGATCAGCAACGAGGCCACGAGCCGCAGCAGGTCCAGCGCGCCGCCCCGGGTTGAGGCCCGCAGTGGGCGCGCGGCGACCGGGGTGGCCGGCGGGTCCGAAGGCGGCGTCGCATCGCCGGAAGCCGTGGGGGGAAGGACGGGTACGTTCACAACGCCTCCGCCTTAACAAAGCCGGGCGCGCCGGGAAAGCACGCGTCGCAAAAGCGGCCCCGCGACGGCCACGATGTGGCCAAATGGTCGCCCTCGCGCCTTCCCGGGTGCGTATTGAAAGACGCCGGCGGCGACCTATCTGTAACTCATAGAGTAGCTGATCGGACCTCGCGCCCATGACCGCCCGCCTGCCCGTCCTGTTCCTCGGCCACGGCTCGCCGATGAACGCCATCGCCGACAACGCCTGGAGCCAGGCCTGGGCCGCCCTGGGCGCCGCCCTGCCCCGCCCCAAGGCGGTGCTGATGATCAGCGCGCACTGGGAGACGATGGGGGCCAGCGCGGTCGGTGCGTCCGAGCGCCCCGAGACCATCCACGACTTTGGCGGCTTCCCCCAGGCGCTGTTCGACGTGCGCTACGACGCGCCGGGCGATCCGGCCCTGGCGTCGCGGGTAGCGGAGCTACTTTCGCCCGATCCCGTCGTGCAGCACCCGACCCGAGGCCTGGACCACGGCGCCTGGGGCGTGCTGCGTCCGATGTATCCCGACGCCGATGTGCCGGTGGTGCAGCTGAGCCTGGATCGCGGCCGCTCCGACCGCTGGCACTATGAGGCCGGCCGACGCTTGGCCGCCCTGCGCGACGAGGGCGTGCTGATCATCGGCAGCGGCGACATCGTCCACAACCTGCGCGCCGTGAACTTTCGCACCGGCGAGATCCCCGACTGGGCGCCGCGCTTCAACGACACCGCCAAGGCGTTGATCGCGGCCGGCGATCACGACCCGCTGATCGACTGGCGCGGCCTGGGCCCCGACGCCGAGGCCTCGATCAACAGCGCCGAGCACTACCTGCCCCTGCTCTATGTGCTGGGCGCCCAGCAGGCCGGGGATGAGGTGTCGTTCTTCACCGATGACCTGTTCGCGGCGATCTCGATGACGAGTGTTCGTGTGGGGTGAAGGCGCCGAACGCCCCCTCCGTCGGCTTCGCCGTCTCACGGGGGAGGAGAAGACCGTTTCCTCCTCACCCGCGAAGCGCGGGAGGAGGCGCGATGCGAATACGCATCGTGACGGAGGGGGCGTCGGCCACCGTCAAAACCCACACTCCCGCTTGCCATGGCCGCCCGACACCGTCGAAGGTCCGCCCGTGCAACGCAGGGTATTGTCCATGAAGCGCCGCAGCGCCGTCCTCGCCATCCTGGTCGCCCTCACCGGCGTGGCCGCCAACGCCCAGACCGTTGACCCGACCCAGGGCGTCTGGCGTTCGCGCGGCTATGGCTACATCGTGCGGATCGGCGCCAGCGAGACCAAGCTGTTCCACGCCGTCGGCGCGGCCTGCTACGCCGATCCGCGCTCTGAGGCGGATCCCGATGGTGTGCTGGCGGTGCGCCACCTGGCCGGCCCAAACGTCCTGGCGACGTCATCCGGCCCTGCCGACACCAGCTATCTGTTCGACCGCTTGCCGGCCCTGCCCGCGGCCTGCCTGGCCAAGACAGCCTGGACGCCGCGCAAGATCACCGCCCTGGCGGCCGACACCTTCGCGGCCTTCTATCCCTCGACCAGCCAGCGCCATGTCGATTGGACCGCGCGGGCCCGCATCGCTGACAAGGCCGCCGCCAAGGCCACCAATGGCGCTGCGCTATTCGACGCGCTGAACGGCTTGATGGTCGGCCTTGACGATCCGCATGTCGGCTTGCAGGCCACCCTGGGCGACGAGGCCCGCGACTTCGAGAGCGGCGAGGCCGCCACCCTGATCCGCGTGCGCTCGAACTCCCGGCAGGCCGATCCCGCCGCCTCCGAGAAGGCTTGGCTGCAGACCTACAAGCGCGGCGTCCTGGACGAAGTTCTGAAAGGGCGTGGCCACCAGGCCGCCAATAACCGGGTGATCTGGGGCCGGGTTGGCGAGGTCGGCTATCTGAACATCGTCACCATGGGCGGCTTCGACAAGGAGGCCGCGCCGGGCCACCCCGCCGCGCTCGACGCCGCGCTGGACGACGCGCTGCAAGCCTTTGACGGCGCCAAGGCGGTGATCGTCGATGTCAGCAACAATCGCGGCGGCTATGACGCCATCGGCCTGCGGATCGCCGGACGCTTCGCCGACCACTCGCGCCTGGCCTGGAGCAAGTTTGCCGTCGGCGCGCGCGATGTGACGCCCCAGGCTTTTCACGTCCAGCCGTCGCGGGCGCGTCGCTATCTGGGGCCGGTCTATCTGGTGACCAGCGATGTCACGGTCAGCGCCGGCGAAACCTTTACCCTGGCCATGCGCGCCCTGGCCAACGTGGTCCAGGTGGGCGAGCGCACCCGTGGCGGCCTGTCGGACCAGCTCAACAAGCCCCTGCCGAACGGCTGGATGCTGACCCTGCCAGCCGAAATCTACCGCGACCCGCAAGGCGCGCGGTATGAGGCCGTGGGCATCTCGCCGGACGCCCCCCGCGCGGTGTTCGCCGACGACCTGGCCGAGGGCCACGCCCGAATGATCCGTGCCCTGATGCAGGAGATCGAGCGGGGCGATGCGCCGCAGCCGGTGGCTCGGAGCTAGGGCAGGCCAACGCCGCCTAACCTCCGCCGCCTCTTGCCGCCCTAAGCCATCCGCCCCAGCTTCGCGCCCGCCAGCCGCGCCGCCGCCCACCGCTCGTCCATGCCCTTGCCGTAGACCGCCTGGATGCGCTCCAGAACCGCCGGAGGGGCGGTCTCGGGGCGGCCGGCGTTGAACGGTGGGGCGGGGGCGTATTCGACGGCCAGCTGGATCGCCTGAGCCACGTCGTCTCCGGCGATCTCGGCGGGGATAGTCAGGGCGAAGTCGATGCCGGCCGTCACCCCGCCGCCGGTGAAGATCTTGCCGTCGCGGACCACGCGGGCCGGATCGGGGATCGCGCCGAACAGGGTCAGTTGGTCGCGCCAGGCCCAGTGGCAGGCCGCGCGCCTGCCCACTAGAAGACCAGCCGCGCCCAGCAACAGCGACCCGGTGCAGACCGAGGTCACGTAGCGCGCCCCGGCCGCCAGCCGGCGCAGCTGGGTCAGGAAAGCCTCGTCGGCCATGGCCTGGGTCGTGCCGAACCCGCCGGGCACGCAAAGCAGGTCGCAGTGCTCGATGTCGGCCAGCCTGGCCACGCGGGCGAACACCAGGCCCTCCGCCTCGACGTCGCCGCCCGCCTCGCTGGCGATCACGACCTGTGCGCCGGGCAGGCGGCTGAGGATCTGGTGCGGCCCGGTGAAGTCCAGGTGGGTGACGTCCGGAAACAGGGCGAAGACGATGTGAAACGGCGCGGGCTTCTTTGGCGCGTTCTGGGGCATGGGTGAGACCTCCGATTGACGCCGCAACATCGCAGGCCTAGCGTCTGGCTTAAATGACATAATTCCCTCGGAAACAGCCATGCTCCGCACAATTGGCTTCTTGATCTTCAAAGACTTCCAACTGCTGGACGCTGCTGGGCCGATCGCGGCGTTCGAGATCGCCGGACGTCTCGCGCCGGGCGCCTACCGTCTGGCGCTGTTGGCCCGAGACGCTGGCCCGGTGGCCAGCTCTTCGGGGTTGGCGATGACCGCATCCGCCTTCGCGGACGCGCCCGCCCTGGACACCCTGATCGTCTCCGGCGGTGAGGGCACGCGCACGCCGGCCATCTGCGAGACCACCCTGGCCTTCGTGCGCGACGTGGCCGCCAAGGCCCGCCGCACCGCCAGCGTCTGCTCGGGGACCTACGTCCTGGCCGCCGCCGGCCTGCTGGACGGTCGACGCGCCACCACCCACTGGCAAAGATCGCAGGACTTCCAGCGCCGCTATCCCGCCGTGCGGTTGGAGCCGGACCGGATCTTCGTCCAGGACGGTTCGCTGTGGAGCTCGGCCGGCATCACCGCCGGCATCGACATGGCCCTGGCGATGATCGGCGCCGATCTCGGCGAGGACATCGCGCGAAAGACCGCCCAGCAGTTGGTGGTCTATCACCGGCGCCCCGGCGGCCAGTCGCAGTTCTCGGCCCTGCTTGAGATGCAGGGCGGCCGGTTCGACGGCTTGTTGGCCTGGGCCCGCGAGAACCTGGCCCAGCCGCTGACCGTCGATCAGCTGGCCGGCCAAGCCTCCATGAGCCCCCGCAACTTCGCGCGGCTGTTCACCAGCGAGACCGGCGCCACGCCCGCCAAGGCGGTCGAACGCCTGCGCGTCGAGGCCGCCCGCGCCCTGCTCGACAGCCAGCCGCTACAGATCGAGGACGTGGCCCTCGAAACCGGCTTTGGCGACTCCGAACGCATGCGCCGAGCCTTCGTCAGGGCGTTCGGCCAGCCGCCCCAGGCGATGAGGCGGCTGGCGCGCACGACGCAACCGAATGTTGCAGCGACGCCATAGTCCGCGACAAAAGGTCAAGCTTAAGCAACCGAAGATTTACTCGCTTGCCGCGACCGCCTACCGGCGTCCCGTCCGCTATCGGACGCGTCAATATCGGGGGATAATTTTACATGCGTTTGTTCATCACCACCACCGTCGCCGCCCTGGCGATCGCCGGCGCAGCCTCGGCGCAGGACGCCAAGCCCGCCAAGGCTTCGGCCGCGAAGGGTCAGTACATCTCGGTGGCCGGCGGCTTTGTCGGCAAGAGCGACTACGACTACACCCTGCTGCCGGGCTACAAGCTCAAGGCCGATGCCGACACTGCCGCCCAGGGCGTCTTGGCCTGGGGAACCCAGCTTGAGGGCAACTGGCGCGTTGAATTGGCGCTCGGCTATCACAGCCAGGACGTCGAGGCCGTGGTCGTGCCGAACATCAACGTGAAATCGACCGGCTCGGTCAAGACCCTGACCCTAGACATGAACGCCTATTACGACTTGCCGGTCAAAGGTCCGGTGAAGCCCTATGTAGGCGTCGGGTTCGGCGCGGCGTCGGTCAAGTTCGACGACGGCCTGCTGGACGACAGGGGCTCCGGCCTGGCCCTGCCCGCCATGGCCGGCGCCAGCGTCGCGATCACGCCGGCCATGTCGCTGTTCGCCGAAGGCCGTTACGAACGGGTCGGCTCGATGAAGGTCGAGGTCACCGCCGGCGCGACCAAGACCAAGTCGTCGATCGACATGTCGGGTCCCAGCGCCCTGGTCGGCGTCCGCTTCGGCTTCTAGGACGGGAAGGCGCGCCTTCGTGCGCGCCTTCCGCCAGCCGCCTCAGGCGTTGCGGCGGACGGCGAAGAGCGCCTGATGAAGGTGGGGACATGCACATGTGCATGTCCCCAATCCGATCAGCCACGGTCTTCCGTCATCTTGGCCACCTGGGCCTTCAGGATATCCAGCGCCTCGGTGTTGCCGCGCAGGATCTCGACCATCTCCTGTTCGCGCAGGGCGTCCAGCTTGCCGTGCAGACGCATGATCTCCAGCTCGGCGCGCAGATTGACCACATAGTCGTGCTCGGCGTTCAGCCTGTCCTTCGTGGCCTGGCGGTTCTGGCTCATCATGATCACCGGCGCCTGGATCGCCGCCACGGTCGACAGGATCAGGTTGAGGAAGATGAAGGGATAGGGGTCGAATGACAGGTGGAAGGGCCTCAGCCCCACGTTCAGCCCGATCCACAGCAGCAAGGCGGCGCAGAAGCCGCCGATGAAGGCCCAGGAGCCGCCGACCGCTGCGACCTTGTCGGCCAGACGGTCCCAGAAGCTGCGGTCGTCGGCCAGCAAGGCCTGGTTCAGCCCCGTCGGCGCCTCAGCCGCGATCAGGTCGATAACGCTTTTCTGGACGTCCTTCAGATCGACATAGGGCGTGGCCAGCAGGTCGCGGGACAGCTGGTCGAGGCGGTCGTTGGGGGTCATGGGCGCTCGCGGGGTGAGGATTTGTAAAAGTTGCGCCTCGCGCCGCCGGACGCAAGCGCCAGAGATTGACGCCTCTCGCCACCAAGGCGAGGTTGCCGCGTCGGTTCATCGACAAGGCACGGTACCAGTGGAGCGCCCCCCATGGCTTACAAGTTCGTGATCAAGAAGGACAAGAAGGACGAGTTCCGCGTGAATTTCGTCGCTTCCAACGGCGAGACGATGTTCTCGACCGAGGGCTACGCCTCTAAGGCCTCGGCCAAGAACGCGATCGAGTCCATTCTCAAGAACGGCCCTACAGCCGAGGTGGTGGACGAGACCTTGGCGGGCTGACGTTTGGGGACATGCACAAGTGCATGTCCCCACTGCCATCCCCGACTTGACCACACTGCCCTCCCGGGCGTCTGATCAGTGATAACAAAGAAAAGGGAGGGGAGCACGTGAGCGCCATAGCGGAAGGCCGCAAGGCCGTCTTTATCACCGGCGCCGCCAGCGGCATCGGCCTGGCCTGCGCCAAGCGCTTCGTCGCCGAGGGCTGGTTCGTCGGGCTGTCGGATATCGACGCGGTCGGGTTGAAAGCCGCCCTGGTCGCAATCGGCCCGGCCCATGGCGCGATTTTCAAGCTGGACGTCCGCGACCGCGCCGCCTGGACCACCGCCCTCACGAACTTCGCCGCCCTGACCGAAAACCGGGTAGATGTTCTGCTCAACAATGCCGGCGTCGCGCGCTTTGGCCCATTCGAGAGTCACGACGACGCCGATATCGACCTGCAGTTGGACATCAACATCAAGGGCGTGGTCAACGGCGCCCGCGCCGCCCTGCCGTTCCTGAAAGCCACGCCGGGCTCGCGTCTGATCAACATCTCGTCCTGCGCGGGCCTGTACGGCTCGCCCAGCCTGGCGGTCTATTCGGCCACCAAGTTCGCGGTGCGAGGCCTGTCGGAGGCGTTGGACATCGAATGGAAGGCCCACGGCGTTGGCGTGGCCTGCGTCATGCCGTGGTTCGTCGAGACACCGATCCTCAACGCCAGCCAGCCTGGCAGCAACGCCAACATGTCGGACGTGCTGAAGGCCGGCGGCCTGCCGGTCTATCCCGTGGAGGACGCCGCCGAGGTGATCTGGCGCGCCGTTCACGGCAGGGACCTGCATTATTTCGTCGGCAAGCGGGCCAAGCAGATGCGCTTCGCCAGCAGCCACATGCCCGGCGCGCTTAGGAAGCAGCTCCGGTCGCGGCCGCCGATGACACCTTGACCGCGTCGCCCGCCGTCGCCGACGAGGTCTTGGTCGGGTGCATGGCGGGGGCCGAGGCGGGCTCGGACACCGGACCCAGGGGTCCGCCCATGCCGCCCGGCGCGGTGGCCGGAGCTTGGACCGAGGGCAGCACGAGGGCGCTGGCCATCTGGATGGCCGGCGCCGACGACTTTCCGTCAGCGGTCGTGGTGGTGGCCAGACTGGCCAGGGTGACGCTCGGCAGATCGTCGGCCGTCGACGGACGCGGCGTGCGGCTGAAGGCGTCCGGCGCGCCGGCCCGACCGCCGAAGCGGTAGAACACGTGCATGCCCACCTGGGCGACGCGCAGCAGGCGCGGACCCCAGCCCGGCGCGACGCCGGTGGTGTGGAAGTGGGTGGCCGCGCCGACTTCGCTCATCACGGCGCCCGACAAGGCCCGCGCGGCGATCTTCTGGGCGCGGTTCCAGGCGCCGACTTCGCGGCCCCGGCGCATCGAGCCGTCGCAGGCGAAGCTGAACTGGCAGCCGGTGTGGGTGTAGGCGCCCTGGAACACCACGCCGCAGATCGACTTGGGGAACGAGGGGTGGCGCACGCGGTTGAGCACCACCTGGGCCACGGCCGCCTGGCCGCTCGGAGTCTCGCCGCGGGCCTCGTAATAGACCGCCTCGGAAAGGCACTCGAGTTCACGCGAGCTTTCCAGGGCGTTGGTCAGGCGAAACGGCGCGACGGCCGGGTTGAACGGGCCGCCGAAGCTGGCGCGCAGCAACAGGGGCTGACGATCATCGTCACTGGCTCGGCGCTGCTCCAGGCGCTCGACCAGCAGGGCCGACTGGCGGTCGCGCTGGGCGCCGCCGGAAACGGTGTAGGGATCGTGACGGCGGGCGATGGCGAGCGCGCCGGCATCCATCCGAGACGCAGCCTGGTACAGCGCCGCGTCGGAGAAATTCCCCTCGGCGCCGTCGGCCAGGCGAGAGACTTGAGCGTGCTGGGTCGCGGCTTGGGCCATGCCCCCCGCGAGGTAAACGCCGCCGAGCGCCAGACCCGTGGCGGATCCGACCAATACGGCACCGACCAGCGCGCGCGTATCCGCGCACGTCTGCGACTTGGTAAACAAAACTCGTGTCCTGCGCGGCGAGGGCGAACCGCCCCCCGACAAAAACGCCCCTAGAAACCCGGAAAATTACTGTCGGGCGGCTCTAAAAGCGGAGGCTCGGCCGGTTCACGATGGTGGCCGAAATCCTACTTGTGAGCCGCCTTATGACGCATCTGTCACGGAGTCGCAAGCGCGGCCGGCGCCGCACCCTGAATTCAGGGACCCTATGCGACAGATGGAGTGGTTAATTCTTTGATTCTAACGAAAAAACGCGACAGTCCCGAGCTTCCGCAAATGGACGAATATTCACCGCCCGGGATAGACTTCCGTTGCGTCGCTCTCGATGCGACCCGAGCCGTACACCGTCGTTACTCTAGCGCGAGGCTGAAAATGTCCCGGAGGACATGAGGTCTGCTCATTGGCCGTTTTCTGTCGCTCTGGCGGCCGCTTTTTTTCTGGCGGTTTTCGGACCTGGATGGACGGGTCGGCGGGGCGTTCGGCGGCGAAAAGGAGACCGGCGGCGACCGCGAGGCTGGCTCCGACAGTTGGAAGGCCTACATGCGCCTCGCCACCAACACCGCGAGCTATGGGACCACCCTGCCGCTGGCGCAGGGCGTCACCTTCGAAGTCTAGGGCGGGTTCGGGGCGCGCCTTAGGCGCGGCGGTAGCGGCGGGCCAGCAGACGGACGGTGAACAGCAATATCGCCAGCTTCCAGAGGTTTTCCAGCAGGCTGTCTTGGCGACGACGCATGGGTCTACCCCTTTGGGTTGAGGGATGGAGATGGGCGGTGAAGGAAAAACCGGCTGGCTCCTGGGGGAGAGCCAGCCGGCCTTGGCGATCGGTTGCGGGGGAGGGCTAAAGCATTTCCCGACCTGACTGCGCCAGGCCGTGAGCTCTAATCTTCTGTTTTAACGCATTTTTCTTCACGCGAACCGCAACCACTTCGCTCGAAAAATGCTCCAGACCCTGGCGCGGATCGCCTTTCTTGAACGATCCGCGCTTGGCTTGGCTTAGCCGAACAGTTTCGCTGCGGTCTTGGCGACCAGCTCGCCCTGGTGGCGGGCGCCGTCCAGCTCGATCTGGCTGGGCTGACGCGAGCCGTCGGCGCCGGCGATGGTGGTGGCGCCGTAGGGCGCGCCGCCGGCGATTTCCTCCAGGGTCATCTGGCCCTGGTGGCTATAGGGCAAGCCGACGATGGTCATCCCGAAGTGCAGCAGGTTGGTGATGATCGAGAACAGCGTGGTCTCGTTACCGCCGTGCTGGGTGGCCGACGAGGTGAACGCCGCGCCGACCTTGCCGTTCAGCGCGCCGCGCGCCCAGAGGCCGCCGGCCTGATCGAGGAAGCTGGCCATCTGCGAGGCCATGCGGCCAAAGCGGGTGCCCGTGCCGACGATGATCGCGTCGTAGTTTTCCAGGTCGGCGATCGTGGCGATCGGGGCGGCCTGATCCATCTTGTAATGGGACTTGATCGCGACCTCTTCGGGCACCAGTTCCGGCACGCGCTTGATGTCGACGGTGGCGCCGGCGGCGCGGGCGCCCTCGGCGACGGCGTTGGCCATGGTCTCGATGTGGCCGTAGGCGGAATAGTAGAGAACGAGAACCTTGGGCATGAAAGCCTCCTTGGAAACGTCGGGTTGGCGTTTGGATTTCGGTTAGAAGAAGCGGCCGAACATCTAGGCGGCGTCGACGAGCACGAGTTCAGCGTCCTCGACAGCCTTGATGATCAGAACCGCCACGTCTTGGATGGCCGCGCCGTCGCGGGTGTTGAGGGTTACGCCATTGACCTCGACCTTGCCGGTCGAAGGCACCAGATACCCCTTGCGGTCCGCGCCGAGCGCGTACTCGGTGGTCTCGCCGGCCTTCAGCGTCGCGCCGAGCACCCGGGCGTCGGCCCGGATCGGCAGCGCGTCATTATCGGCTTCGAAGCCGCTGGCCAGGGCCACGAACTTGCCGGAGCGGTCGCCCTTGGGGAAAGGCTTGGCGCCCCAGGCGGGACCTTCGCCGCGCTTGTTCGGGATGATCCAGATCTGGAAGATCTTGGTCGTGTCGCCTTCCAGATTATATTCCGAGTGCCGGATACCGGTGCCGGCGCTCATCACCTGAACGTCGCCGGCCTCGGTGCGGCCCGAATTGCCCATGTTGTCCTGGTGGGTGGTCGCGCCCTCCCGAACATAGGTGGTGATTTCCATGTCGGCGTGCGGATGGGGCGGGAACCCCGTGCCCGCGGCGATGGTGTCGTCGTTCCAAACCCGCAGGGCGCCATGATGGGCGCGCGAGGGGTCGTGATAGTCGGCGAA
>JACMOF010000450.1 GCA_014378155.1 Caulobacter sp.
CCTCTACAAGGAGGTGCAGGACTATTACGACGCCGGCATGCGCGCGCCAGACGACGTGACCCTGCTGTTCTCCGATGACAACTGGGGCAACATCCGGCGGCTTCCGGAGCGGGGCAAGACCCGACGGGGCGGCTACGGCGTATACTATCATTTCGACTATGTGGGCGGCCCCCGGGACTACAAGTGGCTCAACACCAACCAGGTCGAGCGCGTCTGGGAGCAGATGAAGCTGGCCAAGGACTACGGCGCCGACCGGCTGTGGATCGTCAATGTCGGCGACCTCAAGCCCATGGAATTGCCGATCGAGTTCTTCCTCGACATGGCCTGGGATCCGGACGCCATGCCGGTCGACCGGATGTCGACCTATACGCACGGCTGGGCCGCAGCGCAGTTCGGACCCGAGCACGCCGACGAGATCGCGGCCTTGCTGACCGGCTACACGAAACTCAACGCGCGCCGCAAACCCGAGCTGATCGACGGCGCGACCTTCAGCCTGGTCAATTTTCGCGAGGCCGAGCGCGTCGAAGCGGAGTGGGGCGACCTGGAACGCCGCGCCGACGCATTGCGCAAGGCGCTGCCCAAGGATCAGGACGACGCCTTCTTCCAGCTGGTCTGGTTCCCGATCCAGGCCAGCACCAACCACACCCGGCTCTACATCGCCGCCGGCCGCAACGCGCTGTACGCGAAGCAGGGGCGGATGGCGGCCAATGACGAGGCGGCGAAGGTCCAGGCCCTGTTCGACCGCGACGCTCGACTGGTCCAGCAGTGGAACCATGACCTGGCCGGCGGCAAGTGGCGCGAGATGATGAGCCAGACCCACATCGGCTACACGTCGTGGCAGCAGCCATCGACCAACATCGTCCCGGCGACCATGACGGTCGCGCCCTCGACGGGGTTCGGCGTGGTGATTGAGGGGCAAGGCGCGGCGGTCGACGCCGGCGCGGACCTGCCGCCCCTGGCCCGCAACGGCGTCGCCAGCCGCTGGATCGATGTGTTCGCCCGGGGCGCCGGGCCGCTGGCCTTCAGCGTGAAGACCGCCGAGCCCTGGCTCAAGCTCGCTCCCGGCCCGGCCGCCGCTAACGGCGACACGCGGCTGGAGGTGTCGGTTGACTGGAACACCGCGCCGATCGGCATGCACCGCGCGGCCATCGCAATCACTGGCCCCGACGGCAAGGCGGTTACCGTCACGGCCGTGGTCGACAACGGTCCCCGCAAGGTCGCCAAGGGCGTGTTCATCGAAGCCGGCGGTCCGCTGGCCATCGAGGCCGAGCACCATGCGCGAGCGACCGGGACGGGCGGCGTGAGTTGGACCACCATACCGGGCCTGGGCCGCACCCTGTCGGGCGTCACGACCTACCCCTCGACCGCGCCGTCCAGCGCGCCGGGGCAGGGGCCTTATCTGGACTACGTCGTCGACCTGGCCCAGGCGGGCGCCTTCGACCTGTGGGTCTTCACCGCCCCCAGCCTCGATTTCCGTGGCGGCGGCGGTCTGCGCTACGCGGTGTCGCTGGACGACGCGCCACCGGTGGTCGTCAACCTGCACGAGGGCGAAACGCGGACCGGCGAAGGCCAGAAGGGCTGGGAGAAGGCCGTGGCCGACAACGCGCGGGTGCAGCGGTTGCGGCTGACGGCGGGCAGGGCGGGCGCTCATCGTATCCGCCTTTGGCGGGTGGATCCCGGCGTGGTGTTCGAGCGCTTGGTGATCTCGCGTGGCGACCTGCCGGAAAGCTATCTCGGCCCAGCCGAAGGGCCACGGCGATGACCCGCGCAGCCACACGGCGGGGGCGATCTGCGTGCTGGAGCATTTTTCAAGCGAAGTGGTTCCGGTTCGCGTGAAGAAAAATGCGTCAAAACAGAAGATTAGAGCTCACGGCCTGACGCAGTCAGGTCGGGAAATGCTCTGGAGCGTGTTTGGTTTACACAGATGCATCGCTCCAATTCCCCGACTTCCCGGCGAAGGCCGGGACCCAGATTCATCC
>JACMOF010000451.1 GCA_014378155.1 Caulobacter sp.
CTGAGCCAGGCGCTGGACCAGGCCCTCGATGTCCTTGCCGGCCACCATCATCAGGTCGGCGACCTCGTCGATCACCACCACCAGATAGGGCATGGCCTCGGGACGGATCTTCTCGGTCTCGTAGATCGGCCGGCCGCCATCATCGAACCCCGTTTGAACCGTGCGTTCAAAATGTTCGCCCTTGGCGGCCGCCTCGTTGGCCTTTTCATTATAGCCCGCGACGTTGCGAACGCCGATCTTCGACATCCGGCGATAGCGATCCTCCATCTCGCGCACCGTCCACTTCAGGGCGACGATGGCCTTCTTGGGGTCGGTGACGACGGGCGCCAGCAGGTGGGGGATGCCGTCATAGACGCTGAGCTCCAGCATCTTGGGGTCGATCATGATGAACCGCACCTGCTCGGGCGACAGCTTGTAGAGGATCGACAGGATCATGGCGTTGACGCCGACCGACTTGCCCGAGCCGGTGGTGCCGGCGATCAGCAGGTGGGGCATCTTGGCCAGGTCGGCGATATAGGGCTCGCCGCCGATGGTTTCGCCGAGCGCCATGGGCAGGGCGTGGCTGGCCTTGTCGTAGTCGGCGCTGGACAGAAGGTCGCGCAGATAGACCGTCTCCTTGCGCGAATTGGGCATCTCGATGCCGATGGCGTTGCGGCCCTGGGCCACGGCGACGCGGCAGGAGATGACGCTCATCGAGCGGGCGATGTCGTCGGCCAGGGCCACGACGCGGGCGGTCTTGGTGCCGGCCGCCGGCACCAACTCGTACATGGTGACCACCGGGCCAGGGCGGATCTGGTCGATCTGGCCGCGCACGCCAAACTCCGCCAGCACGCTTTCCAGCAGGCGGGCGTTCTGGCGCAAGGCCTCTTCGTCGAACTCGGCCGAGCGCGGCTTGGGCTTGGCCAGCATGGCCAGCTCGGGCAGCTGGAACCCGCCTTCGGCTTCGAAGTCGAAGGCCTTTTGCTGTTCGCGCTGTTCGCGGCTATTGACCCTGCCCGGAACCTTGGGCTGTGCGATGGCCATGGGACGGGGCTCGAAGCTGGGCGCGAAGGCGTCTTCGTCGGCCGGGGCTGGCGCGGCCTTGGCCGGCTTGGCGGCGCGGCGCGCCGCGACGGGCGCGGTCTCAGGGTCGGCTTCGATCACCGGCGCGGCCCGGCGCGGGGCGCGGGGACGGGCGGCGGCCTCGGGTTGCGGTTCAGGGGCCAGGGCCAGGGGCGCCCGTTCGCGCGGCATCAGGCCGCTCAGGGCCTCGGCGATGGCGTCGGGGTCAAAGCGGCGGAAGCCGATGGCGTAGCCGAGGGCCACGGCGGCGCCCAGGGCCAGCAGCAGGGCGGCGATGATCCGGGCGCCGGGCAGGCGGGCGAAGGCCAGCAGACCCGCCACGGCGTTCAGCAGGCCGTCCCCCCAGAAGCCGCCAAGGCCTCGGGCCAGCTGCCAGGCGGCGGGATAGGGCGGCGCGGCCAGCAGGCCGGCCAGGGCCAGCAGGCCCAGGCCGCCGACCAGGGCGCGCAGGCGCAGGTCGCCGCGATGGGCGGAGGGATCGGGTTGCGAGACGCGGGTCATGCCGAACACCAGCATCAGCAGGGCCGCGACCCAGCCGCTGAGGCCCAGAGACTGCATGACGATGTCGGCCAGGGCGGCGCCGGCTCCGCCCAAAGCGTTGGTGGCTGGCTGGCCGGTGACGGCGTTCAGGCTGGGATCGGTGGCGTTGTAGGTGGCGACCGACAGCAGCAGACCCGCCCCGACCACACAGACCACCCCGCCCCGGAAGCGCGCCGACCAGGGCTGGCCCCAGCCATAGCGGATAGCGTCCCAGACCAGTTCAACACTCGATCGCCGCGCCGCTCGCGCCATGGACAGTCACCTTGCACTCGTAGAACCCGCCGAGTCTGGGCCAAGAGGGTTAAGGGGCGTTTACCTCGATCGGCGCACGATGCGGTTTGGAGTCGCAAGTCCTCCCCCTGTGGGGAGATGTGTCGGCGAAGCCGACGGTGGGGGAGTGATCGGATACCTGTCAGACCTGCGATCGAAGATTCTATAGCTCCCCCCATCGATCGCTGCGCGATCACTTCCGCCACAGGGCGGCAGACCTGTTCGGCGAGAACAAACGCGGAACATACGTCCGGAGTCGTCGTGCCGTGGAGTCACTCTGGCCCGTAGGCCGCCGTTGGTAGGGGGGTCAGTGGGTGGAGTCATGGATCAGCAGTTATTGGGCCAGTTGGCGGTGGTGTTTTCGGCGGTGGGGGGGTTGATCCCCGCCCTGGCGACCTTGGTGTGGGCGTTCCGGCGCCGGCCTAGAGGGATCGCCGCCGACACATCATGCGGAGCCGAGGTAATCCTTCTTGCCCACCTCGACGCCGTTCTTGCGCAGGATCGCGTAGGCGGTGGTCAGGTGGAA
>JACMOF010000452.1 GCA_014378155.1 Caulobacter sp.
CTATGAAGGCCCCGGCGCCGAGGAGGCGATCCGCGGCTATGTCGAGCTAGCCGCCCAGTTCGGCGTCGACCCGGCGGTGCTGGCCCTGAAGTTCTGCGACACCCGCCAATTCGTCACCGCCACCCTCATCGGCGCCACCTCGATGGACCAGCTGAAGACCAATATCGGCGCATTTGATCTGAGCTGGACCGATGAGATGGAGAAGGCGGTCAACGCCTTGCATGCGCTGCAGCCCAATCCCTGTCCGTAGGCTCTGGTTGTCCCCCTGTGGGGAAGGCGATCGCGCAGCGATCGGTGGGGGGCGTTTTAGGGCCTTCGATCCGGGTTGTGGTCGCTTGCCGATCACGCCCCCCACCGTCGGCTTCGCCGACCCCTCCCCCACAGGGGGAGGACCGGGTAAGACGGTCCCATGATCCGCCTGTTCACCGCTGTCGCCATCCCCGCCGAGGTCGGCGATCACCTGCTGCCCCGGCGGCACGGGATCGAGGGCGCGCGCTGGCGACCGCGCGAGGCGTTCCACATCACGCTGAAGTTCATGGGCGACGTGCAGGAAACCCAGGCCGCCGAGCTTGACGAGGAACTGCAGGGCGTCGTGGCCCCGGCCCTCGATCTGTCCCTCGACAGCGTTGGCCACTTTGGCGAAGGCGCGGAGATCCATGCCGTCTGGGCGGGGGTCGCCGAGAGCCCCGACCTGCGTCGGCTGGCCAAGGCCAATGAGGCCGCCGCGCGCCGGGTGGGGCTGAAGCCAGAGGCCCGGCTCTACACGCCGCACGTCACCCTGGCCTATCTGCAGCGTCCGCCCGTCCCCGAGGTCGCCGCCTGGATCCAGGCCAACAGCCTGCTGCGCTCGCCGCCGTTCCGTATCGACCGTTTCGGCCTCTATTCCAGTTGGCGAACCAGCCAGGGCTCGGCCTATCGGCTGGAGGCGGAGTACCCGCTGGCCTGAAGACGCGCGGCGTCCGGAAGCGCGAAACGTTCTAGGCCCAAGGCCCGCTTGCGGTTTTGCTCGACCCAGCGCCAAATCAAGCCGACGCTCGCCGAAACAGGAGCCTTCGCATGATCCTCTATGTCTTCGCCCTGCTGATTGGCGTGGTCGCCGGCCTGCGCGCCATGACCGCTCCGGCCGCCGTCGCCTGGGGCGCTCACCTCGGACTGATCGACCTGCAGGGCACGCCCCTGGCCTGGCTGGGCGGGACAATCGCCACCTGGATCTTCACCGCCCTGGCGGTGCTGGAGTTGGTCGGCGACCAGCTGCCCAAGACGCCCAGCCGCAAGGTCCCGCCGCAATTCATCACCCGCATCGTCAGCGGCGCCTTCTGTGGCGCGGCGATCTGCCTGTCGTCGGGCGGCTGGATCGGCGGGGCCATCGCCGGCGCGGTCGGCGCGGTGATCGGCACGCTGGCTGGCGCGGACGCGCGCGGACGCCTGGCCAAGGCGTTCGGCAAGGACCTGCCAGCCGGTCTGCTGGAAGACGTCATCGCCGTCGGCGGCGCGGCCCTGATCGTCTCGGCCCTCTAGGCATGGCGACCCAGAGTTTCGACGCCATCATCATCGGCGCCGGCCAGGCGGGGCCTCCACTGGCCGAGCGCCTGACCAAGGCCGGCCAGACCGTCGCCCTGGTCGAGCGCAAAGACCTGGGAGGCACCTGCGTCAATACCGGCTGCATGCCGACCAAGACCCTGGTGGCCAGCGCCTATGCCGCCCACCTGGCCCGCCGCGCCGCCGACTTCGGCGTGACCTTGGGCGGTCCGGTCGGCGTCGACATGCGGCGGGTGCACAACCGCGCCCAGGCCGTGACCCTCACCGCCCGCGGCAATCTGCGAACCTGGATCGACGGGATGAAGGGCTGCACGCTGATCGCGGGCCACGCCCGCTTCGAGTCGGCTGACACGGTGCGGGTCGGCGATGATGTGCTGACCGCCCCGAAGATCTTCCTGAATGTCGGCGGCCGCGCCAATGCGCCGGACATGCCGGGCCTGGACCAGATTTCTTACCTGACCAATGTCGGGATGATGGCGCTCGACACCCTCCCACGCCACCTGGTGATCATCGGCGGCAGCTATATCGGGCTGGAGTTCGCCCAGATGTACCGCCGGTTCGGCGCCGAGGTGACGGTGGTCGAGATGGGTCCGCGCCTGATCGGCCGCGAAGACCCGGAGATTTCCGACGCCGTACGCGAGATCCTGGAAGGCGAGGGGATCAGCGTCCGGCTCAATTCCGAATGCATCAGCTTCGCGCCCAATGAGACAGAAGGGGGCGACGAAGGCCTCTGCGTCCATGTCACCTGCGAGGCCGGCGCGCCGCAGGTGGTCGGCTCGCACGTGCTGCTGGCCATCGGCCGCAAGCCCAACACCGACGACCTGGGCCTGGACAAGGCCGGGATCGATCTCGACAAGCGCGGCTATGTGGTCGTCGATGACCAACTGCGCACCAATGTCCCCGGCGTCTGGGCGATGGGCGACTGCAACGGCAAGGGCGCCTTCACCCACACCGCCTATAACGACTTCGAAATCATCGCCGCCAATCTGCTAGATGGCGATCCACGCCGCGTGAGCGACCGCATCCCCTGCTACGCCCTCTACACCGACCCGCCCCTGGGCCGCGTGGGCATGACCGAGGCCGAGGTTCGCGCCACCGGCCGACCGGCCCTGGTCGGCCAGCGTCCGATGACCCGCGTCGGCCGAGCCGTCGAGAAGGGCGAGACCCTGGGCTTCATGAAGGTGGTGGTAGACGCCGAGACCCAGCTGATCCTCGGCGCGGCGATCCTCGGCCTGAACGGCGACGAGGTGATCCACGGGATGCTCGACCTGATGTACGCCAAGGCCCCCTACACGGTGATCCAGCGCGCGGTGCACATCCACCCGACGGTGTCGGAACTGGTCCCGACCATGCTGGGAGAGCTGAAGCCGCTGGTTTGATCCTCGACTGGGGACACGCACTTGTGCGTGTCCCCGTTCTTACGCCGCCGCGTTGTCCTTCAGCACGCCCAGCGGAACCACCGCCAGCATCTCCTCGTGGCTGGCTTCCAGCACCACCGGCGGGGCGACGCCGGCGTCCAGCGCTTCCTTCCAGCGGCCGGCGCACAGGCACCAGCGGTCGCCGGACACCAGACCCTGGAAGGCGTAGTCCGGGCGCGGGGTCGACAAGTCGTTGCCGGCGGCCTTGGAAAAGGCCAGGAATTCGTCGGTCATCACCGCGCACACGGTGTGCAGGCCCAGGTCGTGCGGCCCGGTCTCGCAACAGCCATTGCGGTAGAAGCCGGTCACCGGGTCGAGCGAGCAGGGCTTCAGCTCCTGGCCCAGGACATTCTTGGCGGTGTCGTCATAGCGCGTGGTCATGGCGTCAGCTTAACCCCGTTCTGGGGAATCTGGACACGGTTCTACCATCAGCACGCGTGACGTCTTCCGGCGCCGGCCACTTGATGCTTAAGAGGACGGGCAAGACCAGGAATTCGAGCGGGAGCCTCATGTCCGACATCGCCCGGCCGCGCCGCAGCGCCCTCTACATGCCGGCCTCCAACGCCAAGGCGGTGGACAAGGCCCGCACCCTGGACGCCGACGTGATCATCCTCGACCTCGAGGACGCCGTGGCGCCGGACATGAAGGACGCCGCCCGCGAGGCCGCCGTGGCGGCGGTCAAGGCCGGCGGTTTCGGCCCGCGCGAGATCATCACCCGCACCAACGGCCTCGACACCCCGTGGGGCGCGGCCGACCTGAAGGCCGCCGCCGAGGCCGGCCCGGACGCGATTCTTGTTCCGAAAGTCAATGACGCCGCCGACGTCCATGCCTACCAGGCCGCCCTGCACGCCGCCCCGATCCACACCAAGCTTTGGACCATGATTGAGACGGGCAAGGCCGCCTTCCACCTGTGGGAGATCGCCGCCGCCTCCAGAACCACCCGCCTGACCGGCTGGGTGATGGGGGTCAACGACCTGGCCAAGGAGATGCGGGCCCGCCAGACGCCCGGCCGCGAGGCCTTTCTGCCGATCCTGTCGCTGTCGGTCGCCGCCGCCCGGGCCCACGGCCTGACCATCCTGGACGGCGTGCACAACGACATCGATGACCTGGAGGCGCTGGACGCCGTCTGCGGCCAGGCCGTGGATTTCGGCTTCGACGGCAAGACCCTGATCCATCCCAAGCATCTGGAAATCTGTAACCGCGCCTTTTCCCCCACGGAGGGCGAGATCGCCTGGAGCCAGGTGGTGATCGCCGCCTTCGCCGC
>JACMOF010000453.1 GCA_014378155.1 Caulobacter sp.
ACAGCTTCACGGGGTCGTTCCTGGACGAGGCGGAGAAGGCCCAGCGGATGGCGGGGATCGACGCCTATGTGGGATCACACCCACTTGCCCCCACCTGACCGCTTCGCGGTCTGTCCGCCCCCATGGGGGGCGGAGCTCAAAAGCGCGGGGCTCTTCTCCCTCTGGGGGAAGACGATCGCGAAGCGATCCGTAGGGGGCAAGTGTTCGCCGCTAGAGCGCCCGGCGCACCGCGTCCGCCAACTCGTCCAGCTCGGCGATGCCCAGATCCGCGCTGAACGGCAGGCTCAGCACCGACTTGGCCAACCGATCGGCCACCGGCGTCTCGTCGCGGGCGGCGTGGCCCGGGCCGACGGCGTTGGTGGCGTAGCCCATTTCGGCCAGCTTGGCGGCCACGGAGGGCGCCGCGCCCTCCTGCAGGCTGACGACCCAGGCGTCGGACACCCAGCTCATCCCCCAGCCCGGCTGGAAACCGATCGGCGCGCCCAGGAGCAGCATGCGCAGGCGCTGGGCGGCGGTGGCCAGGCGCAGGCGCTGGCCCGACCAGGCGTCCAGACCCGCGTCACCGGAAAAGGCCGGCGCATCAAGGCGGGCGACGAAATCGGCGTCCTCGCAGGCCACGAACACCCCGCGACCGCCGGGCATGCCGACCACGACCGGAACGGGGGCTTCCATCACCACGTCGAAGCCCTCTGCGGCGTCGACGACGATCGGCAGGCCCGTCTCGATGTGGAACGCGGCCCAGGCCGTCATGTCCGGCGCTCGGCCAAAGGCGCAGGTGGGGACAATGGCCTCGATCGGCGGCGGAGCCTCACCCAGTCGCTCGCGCAGGTGGGCGGGGTCGAACATCCAGCTGTAGGGATCCACATCGACCAGCCACGGCCGGAGACCGGCGGCGGCGATGCCCTGAAGCGTGGCGGCCGAGGCCAGGGCGGGAACGATGCAGACGCCGCCGCGACGCGCGCCGGCGGCGGCCAAGGCGGCGGCCAGGGCGGCGACCCGGGTCGAGACCGCGCGGACGGCGGTCGGACGATCGAATCGGTCGGCCAGCTTGGCGTCCAGGCCCGGCGTCAGGCCCTGGCGCAGCAAATGCTCGACGGCGGCGAAGTCGACGGGCACCCCGCGCTGGACGAGTCGCTCGCGCTTGCTGACCTGGCCCGGGGGCGCGGCTTGGGACTGAGGCTGCATCAGGATTACGTTTCCGACGAATCCGGCTTTGCCACACGGCATCACCTTATGGTTAAGCAAACGTATCGAGTGACTCGGATGATGCGCATGCGGCGCGCCGTCGCGGCATTTTTGGCGCCGGAATCTTTGACCTAGGCAGAAGCCGTCCATTCGTCGCGCAGTTCGCGCTTCAGAACCTTGCCGATATGGCTGCGGGGCAAGGATTCCACGAGACGCAGGTCGACCAGTCGCTGGGTCTTGCCCAGCCGAGCATTGACCCAGTCCCTCAACCCCGCCGCGTCGATTCGCGCATCAGGCCTCAGCGCCACGAAGGCCACCGGCGATTCGCCCCAGGCGTCGGACGGCACGCCGACCACCGCGGCCTCGACCACATCCTCGTGCTTGACGATCTGCGCCTCGATGTCGCTGGGATAAATGTTGAAACCGCCGCTGATGATCATGTCCTTCTTGCGATCCATCAGGGTGAGGAAGCCTTCATCGTCGAACCGACCGACGTCGCCGGTCCGGATAAAGCTCCAACCCTCGGGCGAGCGCCAGGTCGCCTCGGCGGTCTTGCCCGGCTGGCCGTGATAGCCGTTCATCATGCCCGCCGAGCGGCCGACGATCTCGCCGACCACGCCCGGGCCAACCTGCACGCCATCCTCGTCGATCAGCCGGATGTCATGGCCAGGCGCTGGGCGGCCGACCGTGTGCAGCTTGTCCGGATGCTCGTGGGCCATCAGGATGCAGGTGCCGCCGCCCTCGGTCATGCCGAAATACTCGACCAGCCCGCCGGGCCAGCGAGCCAGGACCTCCCCCTTCAGCTCGGCGGCGAAGGGCGCGCTGGTGCAGAACTTCAGGCGGGTCGAGGACAGGTCGAAGTCGCCGAAGTCGGGGCGGTCCATCAGCCGGCGGTACTGCACGGGCACCAGCATGGTGTGGGTCATGCGATGATGCTGGGCCAGTTCGAGATATTTGCCGGCGTCGAACTTCTTCATCAGCAACACCGTACCGCCGCCCGCCAGGGTGGGAAAGAAGCAGACCAGGGTGGTGTTGGAATAGAGCGGCGTCGACAGAAGGGTGACGGTGTCGGACCCGTAGCCCACGGCGTCGCCCCGGAACACGTGCTTCCAGCGCATGGCGTGCGACTGGACGATGCCCTTGGGCGCGCCGGTGGTGCCGCTGGAATAGATGATGTTGAAGGGGTCTTCGGGCGCGATGGTCACGGGCTCTGGCCGGACGCCGTCCGGGGCCAGCCAGGCGTCGAAGGCCTCGCCGAAGTCCGCGCCGTCCAGGGCGATGTAGCGCACGGCGATGGGCGCGGGCTTCTGAGCCTCGGCGACGCCGGCGTCCATGAAGAACAATCGCGCCCCGCAGTCGGCGACCATGCCGGCGATGGCCTCCGGCGTCGAGGACGGGGCCAGGGGCGCGACGGCGACGCCGGCTCGCAGGGCGCCGAGGAACAGCGCCGTGTACGGAATGGATGACAGGGCGCAGACGGCGACGGCCTCGTTTCGGCCGATCCCGTCGCGCTGCAGGGCGGCGGCCACGCGGTCGGCCAGGGCGTCGAACTGGGCGTAGGTCACGGCCTCGCCGGTTTCCAGGATCACGGCCGAGTGGTCGGGATGCTCCTGGGCCCGAAGCCGGAGGATGTCGCCCATCACGCCGTAGTCGGCGGTCATCATGTCGGCGATGGTGTTCATGGAAGTCCTACTCAATGCCCAGGATGGAGACAGGCACATGTGCCTGTCTCCATCGGCTTCGCCGAACGCCTCACGCGTCCTTGAACCCCTTGCCCTCGGCCACCAGCCGTTCCAGCAGGGCCGAAGGCTTGAAGTCGTCGCCCAACTCGGCCTGGAACGCCTTCATCTTGGCCAACACCTTATCGAGCCCCACCAGCTCGCCCCAGAACATCGGGCCGCCGGTATAGACCGGCCAGCCATAGCCGTTGATCCAGACGGTATCGATGTCCGACGCCCGGATCGCCTTGCCCTCTTCCAGGATCTTGGCCCCCTCATTGACCATCGGGTACAGGCACCGCTCCAGGATCTCCTGGTCACTGATCGCGCGACGCTGGATCTGGCGCTTTTCGGCGAAGTCGAGGATCACCTGCTCGACCTCTTTGCTCGGCTTGGCGACGCGGTTCTCGTCGTAGTCGTAGAAGCCCTTGCCGTTCTTCTGGCCGCGGCGGTCCATCTCGCACAGCACTTCGCGCACTGTGGATGAGCTCGACTTGGTCTGGTCCCAACCGATGTCGAGACCGGCCAGGTCGCTCATGGCGAACGGCCCCATCGGCAGGCCGAAGTCGTAGAGCACGCGGTCGACGTCCCAGGGCATGGCGCCTTCCAGGATCAGCTTCTGGGCCTCGCGCTGGCGCTGGGCCAGCATGCGATTGCCGACGAAGCCGTGGCAGTTGCCGACCAGCACCGCGACCTTGCCGATCTTCTTGCCGATCTGCATCGAGGTGGCGATCACCGACTTGTCGGTCTTTTCGCCGCGCACGATCTCCAGCAGCTTCATCACATTGGCCGGCGAGAAAAAGTGCAGGCCGATCACGCTTTGCGGCCGCGAGGTCGAGGCGGCGATGACGTCGATGTCGAGATAGGAGGTGTTGGAGGCCAGGATCGCGCCGGGCTTGGCAATCGTGTCCAGCTTGCCGAACACCTCCTTCTTGATCTCCATCAGCTCGAACACCGCCTCGATGATCAGGTCGCAGTCGGCCAGGTCTTCCAGGTGCATGGAGGGTGTCAGCAGGCCCATGCGCTTTTCGACGTCGTCCTGGGTCAGGCGGCCCTTCTTGGCGGTGTTTTCGTAGTTCTTGCGGATCACCCCGACGCCGCGATCCAGGTTCTCCTGCTTGGCCTCGATGATCGTCACCGGGATGCCGGCGTTGAGGAAGTTCATCGAGATGCCGCCGCCCATGGTGCCGGCCCCGATCACGCCGACCTTCTTGACCGGGATGATGGCGGTGTCGTCCGGCACGTCGGGGATCTTGTTGGCCTGGCGTTCGGCGAAGAACACGTGGCGCTGGGCGGCCGACTGGCTGCCGGTCATCAGCTCCATGAACAGCTTGCGCTCTTCCTTCAGCCCCTCGTCGAAGGGCAGGTTGACGGCAGCCTCGACGGCCTTGATGTTGTTCTCTGGGGCCAGGAAACCGCGGAACTTGCGGGCGTTGGCCTTGCGATATTCGCTGAAGATCTCGGGCTTGCCGCGCGCGGCCTCGACCTTGGCGTTCTGGTCGCGGATGCGGGTCAGGGGCTGGTCCTCGGCCAGCACCACCTTGGCGAAGGCGATGGCTCCGTCGCGTAGAGCGCCTTCCTCGACGATCGAGTCGAACAGGCCCATGGCCAGCGCGGCCTTGGCCGGGATGTGCTGGCCGGTGGTGACCATCTCCAGGGCCTTTTCGACGCCCACCACGCGCGGCAGGCGTTGGGTGCCGCCGGCGCCGGGCAGCAGGCCGATGTTCACCTCGGGCAGGCCAGCCTTGGCCGAGGGCACGGCGACGCGGTAGTGCGCCACCAGCGCCACCTCCAGCCCGCCGCCCAGCACAGTGCCGTGGATCGCGGCGATCACCGGCTTGGGCGAGTTCTCGATGGTGTTCTGAACGTCCTGCAGAGACGGCCCGGTCATGGCCTTGCCGAATTCGGTGATGTCGGCCCCGGCGATGAAGGTCTTGCCCTCGCAGATCAGCACGATGGCCCGGACCGCCGGATCGGCGATCGCCGCCTCGAAACCCTTGGACAGCCCCTCGCGCACTGCCGCCGAAAGGGCGTTGACTGGCGGCGAGTTCAGCGTGACGACGCCGATGTCGCCTTCGACCGAGAAGTCCGTGACGGTGTTGATCGCGGCCATGGCGCTTCCATCCCTGAGCTGGCGTTGCACGTTCTTGAGTTTGAACGGTTGTTTGAAGCGAAACCTGCACAGACCGGGCGGTGAAGTCCAGGGGTCGCGAACGGCGCCGGAAATTTAGGCGCCGGCCGTTGACGGCGCGAAGATCATACTAGAAATTCGAAAATGCTAGTTTCAGTCTGAACATTCGGGCGGTGGGGGATATTCGCCAGGACAAGAGGCCCGCCAACACCAGGCGGCCTTGGACAAATGGTCCGACTGACAAGGGGCGTACGCGCTGACTCGGTTTCCAGGGAGCGACTTGCATGCGTCCCCCATCTTCGAAACCGATCCGGAGCGGCCGCGGCGCGCCGACAGGCGTGTCGACTAGGTGAAGCGCACTCGGCGCGGGAGCCCTCTCCCGCGCCGCTTTCTTTCCAGGCTCTGTGCCCTAAGCCGCCGACTCCGTGAAGGCCGCATAGACCAGGGTGCGCAGCTCGCGCCGGATCGGGTAGGCCGAGGACGGGATCAGCTGGGTCATGAACACCACCGCCAGATCCTCGACCGGATCGATCCAGAATGCGGTCGAGGCCATGCCGCCCCAGAAATATTCGCCCAGCGAGCCAAGGTTCCTGGTTCGGGCCTGATCGACGGTCATCGCGAAGCCGAGGCCAAAGCCCAGGCCCTCGAACACCGCTTCGCTGAACAGCGATTGCGACATCTCCGTCAGTTCCTTGCCGCCTGGCAGATGATTGGTGGTCATCAGCTTCAAGGTCTTGGGGCTGACGATCCGGGCCCCGTCCAGTTCGCCGCCGTTCAGCAGCATGCGGCAGAACCGCATGTAATCGTCGGCCGTCGAGACCAGCCCGCCGCCGCCCGACTTGACCGAGGGATCGGTGAGGTAGCGGCTGGTCTCGGGATCGTCCTGCAGCACCACCTCACCCTTGGCGTTGAGGGTGTAGCAGGCGGTAAAACGATCCTTCTGACTTTCCGGGACGAAGAAACCGGTATCGACCATCTTCAGCGGGTCGAAAATCCGCTCCTTAAGGAACGTCTCGAATGGCTGGCCCGAAATCAGCTGAACCAGATAGCCCAGCACGTCGGTGGCCACCGAATAGTTCCAGGCCTCGCCAGGGCTGAATTCCAGCGGCACGGTTCCCAGCGTCCCGATGAAGTCATTCAGCCCGCCGTCGCTATCGACCCCATCGAGCTTCAGCTTGCGATAGGCCGCGTCGACATTGCTTCGCTGCTGGAAGCCATAGGTCAAACCGGCGGTATGGCGCAGCAGATCGACGATCCGCATGGGCTCGGAGACGGGCTTGGTCTGGAACGCGCCCGCCACGCCAGCCTGGAACACGCCCAGGTTTTTCCAGGCCGGGATGTAGCGGTGCACCGGATCGTCAAGCGCGACCTTACCCTCCTCGACCAGCATCATGAAGGCGATCGAGGTGATCGGCTTGGTCATCGAATAGATGCGAAACAAGCTGTCGGCCTTCAGCGGCAAGCCGCGTTCCTTGTCGGCGGAGCCCAGGATCGCGGTATGGGCCAACTGGCCACGACGCCAGACCTGAACGAGAGCGCACGGCAGTTTTCCGGGCGCGATATATTGCTCTTGGATGAAGGCGTCGATGCGCTTCAATCGGTCCGACGACAGACCCACGGCTTCCGGTGTGCTCAACGGCGTATCTCCCACGGCCACCCGAGGCGGGCGGCGTCCACTGTTCTTGAGGCCGATCGAAGAAGCGGTACGTCGAAACGCTAACTTTACCCGATCATGCGCATATCGATTGAAAACTAGGGAATGGGGATGGGCAAGTACTTGCACGACAAGCCGCCCACGCAGATCGAGCAGGCCGCCGCCGATTGGTTCTTCGACAACAGCCTCGACATGTTCGTGGTGATCGAGGAGGACGCCATCACGCGGGTCAATCCCGCCTGGATCCGGCTGACCGGCTGGACCGCCCAGGAAACCTTGGGCCGCCCCATCCGCGATTTCTTCCACCTGCACGACACCGAGACAATCCAGGCCATTGGGGCCGCCCTGAGCGCACAAGGCCAGGCGCGCTCCGAACACCGCCTGGCCCGCAAGGGCGGCGGATGGCTGTGGGTGCGCTCGCAATCGAAGGCCCTGCCCGGCGAAGCCCTGCTTATCGTGTTCCAGGATTTCAGCGAGGACCGCACGCGTCGCATCGAGCGCCAGCAGGCTGAGCGCGCCAACGAATTGCTGCGCAACGCCGCCGGGGTCTATGTCTGGCGCTTCGATGCTCGCAAGGGCGTCTATGTTTTCGAGCAGGACATCGCCACCCCCTCCTCGCCCCAGGGCGGGGTCCGGGTGATGACGATCCAGGAAATGACCACCTCGATCCATGGCGAGGATCGCCAGAGGGTGTGGGACGCCTTCATCCAGACCCTGGCGCAGGGCGACCATCAGGTCCTGACCTACCGCTATCTCGATCCGGCCAACCAGATCTGGGTCTGGATGCGCGCGGCCTGGCGCGGCGTGAAAGGCGCCAGCGCCAACACCTGGGATGTGATCGGCATCAGCCAGAATGTGACAGAACTGGTCGCCGCCCGCGACACCGCCCTAGACGCCGCCGACGCCAAGTCGCAGTTCCTGGCCAATATGAGCCACGAAATCCGCACCCCAATGAACGGCGTGCTGGGCGTCATGCACCTGCTCAAGCGCGAAAAGCTGTCTGAAGACGGTCGCCTGCTGCTGAACGAGGCCCTGGGCTGCGGCGCCATGCTGTCCGAACTGCTCAACGACATCATCGACTTTTCGAAGATCGAAGCCGGCAAGCTTGAACTCAATCCCGAGCCGATCGACCCCGCCGCCCTGCTGCGCAGCGTCGCCGAGCTGCTGAGGCCCCAGGCCCAGGAACGCGGCCTGGCGCTCGATGTCACGGTCGATCCTGGCATTGGATGGGTCAACGCCGACCCCCTGCGGCTGCGCCAAGGGCTGTTCAATCTGCTGGGCAACGCAGTGAAGTTCACCCTGGAAGGCGGCGTTCAGGCGCGGCTGACCTCACGTGAAGCCGCCGACGGCCTGCGTTTGCGCTTCGAGATCGAAGACAGCGGGGTCGGTATCGACGAGGCCGCGGGCGCGGGCCTGTTCGGGCGCTTCAACCAAGCCGACGGCTCGACCACGCGGCGGTTCGGCGGCGCGGGACTGGGCCTGGCCATAACCCGTCGCCTGGCCACCCTGATGGGCGGCGACATTGGCTTCACCAGCCAGCCAGGCCAGGGCTCGACCTTCTGGCTGGAGATCGACGTCGAACGCGCCGTCGAGACCGTCGCGGAGAACGACGAGGTTGAGATTGCTTTGCTGGCCGGCCTGCGGGTGTTGATCGTCGAGGACAACGCCACCAACCGGCTGATCGCCAGTCGCCTGCTGGAGGCCATGGGCGCGGTGGTCGAAACGGCCGAGGACGGCACGGCCGGCGTGGAAGCCGCCAACCGTTCTGGCGCCCAGGGCGGCTACGACCTGATCTTCATGGACATCCAGATGCCCGGCATCGATGGGGTCGAGGCCACGCGGCGAATCCGCGACCTGGGCGGCGCGGCGGCGCGGACGCCGATCGTCGCCATGACCGCCAACGCCATGGCGCACCAGCAGGCGGCCTATCTGGCGGCGGGTATGAACGGCGCCGTCGCCAAGCCGTTGTCGCCCACCGTCCTGGTCCAGGCCATCGCCGCCGTCCTGGCCGCCGCGACCCTGACGGAGGCGGATAGCGCACGCCAGGCGACCTGAGGCTTGGAGCGTCCCGCTTCCGCCGTACGCCTGCAATACGGCAGCAAGATCGAGCGCCCATGAAAGCGGGTCGCGCGCGTCTTGTGACGTCGCTGGGGCTTCCTAAATTGGACTAACCGGTCCAAAAGCCGCGCGCGGTGACCGGCGTTGAGGGGCAAGCACATGGATGACGGTCGGATCGCGACCCCCGCCACGGAGCGGTACGCGAAGAAGAAGGAGGCGATCCTCGCCGCCGCGACCGCGATCCTCAATCGCCAGGGCGTCAAGGGCATGACCCTGGCCGACGTCGCCGCCAAGGTCGGACTGATCACCACCAGCGTCACCTATTACTACCGCAAGAAGGACGACCTGGCGGCCGCCTGTTTCATGCGCGGGTTGGAACGCTTCGACGCCCTCGTCACCGAGGCCGACCGCGCGCCCGATCGCCGTGGCCGCCTGTTGAAGTTCCTCGAGCTCTATCTCGACCTGAACCGCAGGGTGCGATTGGGGGAGGCCGCGCCTTTGACAAGCTTCACCGAAATGCGGGCCCTGAAGGAGCCTTTGCGCGCCTCGGTGCAGGGCGCGTTCGCCGACCTGTTTCGCCGGGTAAGGCGCTTTTTCGAAGGGCCAGACTTCGAGCATCTCGACAAGCGCGAGCGCAACGCCCGCACTCACCTGCTGCTGGAGCAGATGTTCTGGGCCGGCTCGTGGTTGCGGCGCTACGACGTCGATGATTATGGCCGGGTGCGCGACAAGATGTACGACATCCTGGTCAATGGCTTGGCCCCTCCCAACGAGAAGGGGGAGAGCCGCGACTGGGCGCCCGCCGCCCTGCCCGACCCGACGCCGCAGTCGCCCGACGGCCAGGAATGGCGTGAAACCTTCCTGGTGGCCGCCACCCGCCTGATCAACCAGCGGGGCTATCGCGGGGCTTCGGTCGAAGAGATCTCGGCCCAGCTCAACGTCACCAAGGGTTCGTTCTACCACCACCATGAGGACAAGGACGCCCTGGTGGTGGAGTGTTTCGAGCGCACCTTCGCCGTCACCCGCAAGGCCCAGGCCGACGCCCGGGCCCTTGGCCAGGATGGCTGGGAGCAGGTCGCCGCAGCGACGGCGGCCTTGGTCGAGTATCAGCTGTCAGAGCACGGTCCGCTGCTGCGCGCCTCGTCGATGGGGGCGTTGCCGATCGAGATTCGCCACGAGATGTCGCAAGGCTACAACCGTGGCTCGGAGCGGTTCGCGGCGATCATTTCCGATGGGGTGGCGGAGCGCTCGGTGCGGGCGGTCGATCCGATGATCGCGGCCCACATGATCAATTCGATGCTCAACGCGGCGGCCTCGCTGGGCGCCTGGGTGCCCGGCGTCGAACGCGACGAAGCGGCCAGGCTGTTCGCCCGGCCGCTTCTGATGGGACTGTTCACGAAGTAGGAAACCCTCTCCCTCCGGGAGAGGGCGAAAAAAGGTTAGAACTTCTTGCGGATCCCCATCTTGTAGGTCCGTCCCAGGGGGTCGCCCGTGAAGGGGTCATAGCCCAGGTCCAGCCTCGCATAGGACGGATCCTTGTCGAAAACATTGGTGATCGCCGCCGTCAGGGTGGTGTCCCAGGGCAGGAACACCCGATAGGCCAGGTCGGTGAGGATCTGCTTGTCGATCGTCTTGCCGGCGGAGACCGTCACCGGCGCGCCGGTGGTGTCCTTGTAGGCGCCGGTGGCGAACGGCGCGGTGCGCCGGTCGGTGTAGCTGTCGATATAGTGCACCGTGGCCCGCAGGTTATGCGGCCCCATCGACCATTGGGCATAGACGTCGCCCTTCCACTGCGGAATCGGCACGGCGATCGTCTGGTAGTTCAGCTTGCCAACCGCGTCGAAGGCCGGCGAGACCACCACCCCTTCGACAGTCTGCGCCGACACCTTGTATTCGGAGATGTAGGTGGCGTTGGTCCCCAGCGCGACATTGCCGCCCAGCACACCCTCGAACAGGTAGTCGGCCGAGAAGTCGAAGCCCGAATTGCGGATGTCGGGCCCGTTGACATAGTTGGTCCGCAGGCGGGCGATCGACGAGATCGTGTTGCAGTTGGTGTTGTAGGTGAAGCGCGACTGCAGGGCGGCGAAGGCGGCCACGCCGCAGTTGTTGGCTCCCGTCGCCCCGTTCGGATAGAGGGCGCTAACCATGCCGGCCACCGGTTCGGCGACAATCGGCTTTTTGAAATCGAACCGGAAATAGTCGATGCTGGCCTTGAAGGCGCCGGTCTTGAACAGCACGCCGGCGTTATAGGTGTTGGCCTCTTCCGGCTGCAGGTTGGGGTTGCCGTAGATGTCGACGGCGCGGAACACTCCGAGGATGCTCTGCAGCGAGGTGATGGACGAGGTCACCAACTGCGGATCCGGCGGACCGCGGAAGGTGGAGCCAGCCGAGGCGCGGAACGCCATCCACTTGGTCGCCTGCCAGCGGATCGCGGCCTTGGGATTGAAGGTCGAGCCCGTCGCCCCGCCATAGTCCTCGTAGCGGGCCGCCAGCTGCATCTGGACGGACTGGGTGATCGGCAGGCTCAATTCGCCGAACCCGGCCATGATGCCGCTCTGCTTGTCAGCCTCGGTGCCCACGCCCAGGAACATGAAGGGCCCGTTGCGGACCGAGCCCGTGCAGTTGGTCACGCCGAAGTCGGGCGTGTTGACGCACGGATTGATCGCCGCGTTGCTGATGTTGTTGTAGTCGGCCTTGAAATAGGTGCGGCGATACTGAACCCCGGCCGCCCAGGCGATGTCGCCGCCCGGCAGGGTGATGTTGGTCTTGCCATTCAGCACCGCCTCGCCGACGAACAGCCGCGACGACTGCTTGGTCGACAGTTTCTGGAAGAACCAGCGGGTCACCTCCTCGCCGTTGGCCAGGGCCGAGTTGTAGGCCGGATTGGCCACGCCGGTGATAGCGTTGCCGGGGATGGCGTTGGCGAAGGGGTTGTAGAACAGACAGCCGCCGACCCCAGGCGTGCCTTGGATGCCTGGGGTGGCCGCGTCGGTGTCGCAACGCGAACCGCCCAGGCCGCGCAGGGCCAACTCGAAGCGGTTAACCAGGGTGTCGTAACCCGTGCGGATCCCGACCTCCTGCGAATAGGTCAGGGCGATGTCCCAGCCGATGCCGTTGTCGAACTCGCCTGACAGGTCGCTGGACACCCGGAAGGCGTCATAGGCCCGGGCGCCGATCGAAGGGCCGTAGCCGAAGGCCGGGTTGCCTCCCAGGCCGTACGGGCGGTTGGCGGCGTTGATCGCCCCGCCCGCCAGGATGGTCGAGGGCACGGTGGTCTGGGCGCCGGTCACCAGGCTGGTGGTGGTGATAGTCGGGTTGGCGGCCATGAAGGCGATCAGGCCGGGGTTGTTGGCCGGCACATAATAGCGGCCCGCCAGGGTCGGGGCGGCGGCGGCCTCGGCGGTTGGCACGGCCAGGCCGGCGTAGGACGGCGAAGTGTTCCAGTCGGGTACGTCGGTATGGCTGTACAGCACCTCGGCATGGAACTTGGTCTTGGCCGACAGGTCGGCGTTGACCTCGCCATAGGCCTGGATGGCGTCCTGCTTCTCGACCAGATTGTCGAACGGCGAATAGTGCCAGTAGCAGACCGGCGTCAGGCCGCTGAAGCCCGCAAAGCCCCCCAGGGTCGAGCAACTGGGGTCGCGGAAGCCTGTCGTCGAGGCGGCGGCGGGGATGAAGGTCGAGGGATTGCCCGCCGCCGACCAGCCCGCTTCAGGATTGGTCAGATAGGGCTTGTTAGCCCAATCGCGATCGGCCACCGACAGCTTCGAGCGGTGTTGCCAGCCGATGGAGCCCAGGAAATTGGCGTTTTCCCAGACCTTGCCGTAGGTGACGTTCAGGCCGTAGTCGCCCTTGGAGCCGTCGATGAACCGATAGTCGGCGCCGGCTTCCAGGCCATTGAAGTTCTTCTTGGTGATGAAGTTGACGACGCCGGCGATGGCGTCCGAACCGTAGGTGGCCGCCGCGCCGTCCTTCAGCACCTCGATCCGGCCGATGGCGGCGGCGGGGATGATGTTGGTGTCGACGATGCCGGCGCCGGCCGCGGCCAGCGGATTGATCGCCATGCGTCGGCCGTTGAAGAGCACCAGCGTCCTTTGCGAGCCAAGGCCTCGCAGGTTGACCGAGCCTGAACCTTCCGAGCCTTGGGCGCGACTGTCGAACTGGTTGGTGTCGCCCAGCACGCCGTTCGAGACCGGTAGCGCCTTGAGCAATTCGACCGTCGAGGGCGAGCCCTGCTTCTGCAGGTCCTCCGCGCCGATCACATCGACCGGCAGCGAGGCGTCCTCGGGCGTGCCGCGGATGAACGAACCGGTGACGATGATCTCCTCGACCTCGACCGGCCCCTGATCCCTGGATTTGGTCTGGGCATGGGCGGCGCTGCACGCCAAGGCCGTGACGAGCGTCAGGGCCGAAGCCCCCCGCAGGAACGTCGTTCTTTTCATTGTCTTCCCTCCCGAGCTGCTTTTTTTGAACGCAGACATTTTGGGCTTCGGAGAGATCTCAGTCGGCGGCACGCTCCGCGCCGCGCCGATCGGAGGAACGTGGCGCCGCAAAGGCTGCGACGTCGCCGCGAGGACGCGTTTCGAAACTTGAAGATGCGGATAAACGAGCCGACAAGCTTAGGGTCTCCGTAGGCCAGTACTTGAAACGTTTGATTTTAAGTCCGCCATTCCGCGCGAACCGGCGGCCGCCCCGAGGAGTCGAACACCTGTTTCGATGATGCGGTATGTTTTGACGGTACGTCAACCGCTCGGCTGCGAATGACCGCCCGATGCTGCGATGCGACCAATCCCGAAGGGCGAAATTATTCGGCCCGCCTATGTCGCGAAGTCGGCCTGTCGTTCGTCATATCCGGGAAGCGTCGACGCCGTGGGCGGCGCCTGCCATGCGCGCGACGCCTTTGAGAGCAAGGGAATCAAATGACGCCGCGCCTCTTTTCGAAGTCGCTCGCGATCCCATCTAGGTCAACGACAGCCCGCGCCGGCCACGACGATACTTGCCTGCGGCGTTGGTCAACACGCCTGCAGGTCGGTCAGCCAATCGCAAATTTGTGCACCGCACCATTAAGATGGTTGACTACTAAGCATCTTAATAATACGTCTTCCGTCATGACAACCGATCATCCGGCTCCGACTCTGCAGGGATGGCGCGCGCATGTGCCACGCGACCCGATCGGTCAGCGCCTGAAGACCATCTCCTTCCTGAATCGCGAGATCGGCAAGAAGATCGGCGAGGCCCTCGGCGTCAACGTCACCGACATGGCGGCCCTGGAACAGCTTCTGAACAACGGGCCTCTGACGCCCAGCCAACTGGCCGAACGTCTCAAGGTGACGACCGCCGCCGCCACCCAGATCGTCGATCGCCTGGAGCGCGCCGGTCACGTCTCGCGACAACGCAAGGCCACCGACCGTCGCAAAATCTTCGTGGTTCCGGTGGAAGCTTCGATGGAGAGAGCCTTCGAGAAGCTGGCGCCGATGATCGACGGTCTCGACAGGGTGATCGCCGGCCTGACACCGGCCGAGCGCCAGATCATCGAGGGCTTCCTGGATCAGGTCGTCGACGTCTATCGCGACGTTGCGGGCCTTCCTCCATCGACCGCGGACTCTTGCTGAACGCGATGCCCAGCCCTCTCTCCGCGCGAACGCGCCCAAAGGTATTTGTCGATGAGTGCATTCATGACCGGTGAGCGTCGCCGCCCTCGGCCATTCCAAACCTCGGCGTCGATCCTGGCGCTGGGCCTGGCGCTGGGCCTGAGCCTGAGCCTGAGCCTCGCCGGCTGCGTCAGCACCCCGCGCCCGACGCCCGACACCCGCCTGCCCGCCGCCTATGAGGCGCCGGCCGGAACCGCGCTGCCCCGGGCCAGCCTGGATCGCTGGTGGACCACCTTCAACGATCCGCTGCTGACCCGCCTGATCGAGACGGCGCTTGAAAAGGCGCCCGACGCCCGCAGCGCCGCAGCTGTGCTGGACGAGGCCCGCGCCGTGCGCCGCGGCCAGATCCGCCAGATCTACATCCCGGGCACGCCCCTGACCGGAAGCGCCAAGAAGACCCACACCGAGATCCTCGACAGCAGCGGCGCGGCGGGCTTCACCCAAGGTGGCGACAGCGAGGCCTACGCCGCCAATTTCGACGTCAGTTGGGAACTGGATCTGTTCGGCCGCAAGCGCGCCGCCCTGGGCGTGGTCAACAACGACCTGGCCGCCGCCCGCTTCGCCTATGAGGGCGCGCGGGCCTCTCTGGCCGCCAATGTCGCCCAGTCCTATTTCGAAGCGCGGGGCCTGGCCGTGCAACTGGACGACGCCCGGCAAACCGAGCGCATCAACGCCTCGCTGCGCGACTTTTCGGTCAAGAAGGCCAATGCCGGCCTGATCGCCACTTCGGAATCCGACCGCGCCGAATCCGACCTCGCCGGAACCCAGGCGCGCGTCGCCAACCTGGAAGCCCAGTTGGCCACGTCGCGGCGCAGCCTGCTGATCCTGGTCGGCCGCGGGATCGACTCTGTAGGCAGCCTGACGGTCACGCCCGTGCTGGACGCCGCACCGCCCGTGCCGGCGACCATCCCCGGCGATCTGCTGGGTCGCCGCCCCGACATCCGCGAAGCCCAGGCGCGGTTGGCCTCGGCCTCGGGCAATCTGAAGATCAATGAGCTGGCCCTGCTGCCGACCTTCAACCTGACGCCGGGCGTCGGGCTGTCCAAGAGCGTCTCGCCGTCCTTCCCCTTCGCGGGGGGCGGCGGCGGGAGCGGCCAGACCTCGACCACCAGCTCGGCCTGGTCGATCGGGGCCAATGTCTCGATCCCGGTGCTCAACATCCCGGCCCTGTTGGCCGACATCGACGCCCAGAACGCCCGCACCCAGCAGGCGGCCATCGCCTATGAGCGGTCGGTGCAGACCGCCTATGGCGAGGCCGAGAACGCCATGGTGCAACTGGCCGCCGACCAGCGTCGCGTCACCCTGCTGACGGCCGGCGAGGCCCGCGCCGAACGCGCCTACACCGCCAACCGCAAGGGCTACGGCCTGGGCTTGATCGACCTGACCACCACCCTCCAGGCCGAGCAGTCCTGGCGCGCCGCCCGCACCGCCCTGACCGGGGCCCGCACCGACGCCCTGTTGCACGCCGTCCAGACCTACAAGGCGCTCGGCGGAGGCTGGTCTCCGGATGCGCCGGCCTCGCCCCAGGGTTCTTCGACCCAGGGTTCCTCGATCCAGGTTTCCCCGACCCAGGTTTCCCCGAAATGAGATCCTCCCCCATGACGACCCGCACCACGCTCGCCGCTGTCCTGCTGATCGCGTCGGTCGGCCTGACCGCCTGTGGCGACAAGAAGGACAAGGCGCCCGTCAAGACGGCGGCCTCCCAGGCCCGCACCGTCAGCGTCGGCAGCATCGAGACCCGGCCGCTGGGCGGCGGGGTCGAGGCGTCGGGCCAGCTCGTCTCGCGCGAGGAAGCCGCCGTCGGCTCCGAGCTCAGCGGTTATCGCGTGGCGCGGCTGTTCGCCGACGAAGGCGACTGGGTGCGAGCCGGCCAGCCCCTGGCTCAGCTTGACTCCACCCTGCTGCGCGCCCAGGTCGACCAGCAGGCCGCCCTCACCGCCCAGGCCCAGGCGGAAGCCAAGCGCGTCGCGGGCCTTGATGGTCAGGGCGTGCTGAGCCAGGAGCAGATCGAGACCCGGCGCTACCAGGCCAAGGCCCAGGAAGCCGCGCTCAACGAAATCCGCACCCGCGTCTCGCGGATGACCATCACCGCCCCGGTCAGCGGCCGGGTCCTGCAGCGCGGCGTGCAGCCGGGGCAGATCGCCGGCGGCGGCGGCGCGCCCTGGTTCACCATCGCCCGCGACGGCCTGGTCGAGCTGGACGCCGAGGTCAACGAGGCTGACCTGGCGGGTATCCGCGCCGGCCAGCCCGCCCAGGTGTCCCTGCCCGGCGGCCAATCTGTCTCGGGCGTGGTGCGCCTGGTCAGTCCCCGGGTTGATAGCGCCAACCGCCTAGGCAAGGTGCGCGTGCGCCTGCCGGTCCGTCCCGACCTGAGGCCCGGCGGCTTTGGTCGCGCCACCTTTGGGGCCTCGGGCGCCAGCGTCACGGCGGTGCCGGAGTCGGCGATCCGCTACGAGGCCGACGGCCTGTTCCTGATGACCGTCGACAGCAACAACCGCGCCCACCAGGTGGCGGTGAAGGTCGGCCAGAAGGGCGGCGGCTGGGCTCAACTGATCCAGGGCCCGCCGGCCGGCACGCGCGTCGTGCTCGGCGGCGCCTCGTTCGTCACCGACGGCGATGTCATCCGTCCCTCGGCGCCGACCCAGCAGGCGGCCCGCTGATGGCTGGCGAACAGAAGGCCCCCCAGCAGAAAACGCGCGAGCTGCAGATCTCCGCCTGGGCGATCCGCAACCCGATCCCGGTCGCGGTGCTGTTCATCGCCCTGATCATCGCCGGCATCGGCTGCTACCTGACCCTGCCGATCAAGCAGTTCCCCAATGTCGAGTTCCCCTCGGTGTCGGTGACCGTCACCCAGAGCGGCGCCGCGCCCGGCGAGATGGAGACCCAGGTCACCCGTCCGATCGAGGACGCCGTGGCCAGCATCTCCAACGTCAAGACCATCACCTCCTCGGTGGTCCAGGGCGCGTCGATCACGACCATTCAGTTCAACCTCGGCGAAGACCTGCAGAAGGTCACCGACGAGGTGCGCTCCAAGGTCGATCAGACCCGCTCGCTGCTGCCCAAGGAGGTTGACGAGCCGATCGTCCAGCGGCTGGAGATCACCAGCGCCCCGATCATCACCTACGCCGTCTCGGCGCCCAATATGAGCGCCACCGAGCTGTCGTGGTTCATCGACGACACCGTCACCCGCGCCCTGCAGGGGGAAAAGGGCGTGGCGCAGGTGTCCCGCGTCGGCGGCATCGATCGCGAGATCAATGTCATCATCGACCCCGATCGCCTGGCCAGCTTCGGCGTCACCGCGCCGCAACTGAACCAGGCCCTGGCCAGCTTCAGCGTCGACGCGCCGGGCGGCCGGGCCACCATTGGTGGTCGCGAGCAGACGCTACGCGTGCTCGGCGCCGCCACCACCATTGAGCAGCTGCGCGACATCACCATCCCGATCGTCGGCGGCCGCTATGTGAAACTGACCGACGTCGCCCAGGTGGGCCAGGGCGCCGAGGAGCAGCGCGGCTTTGCCCGCCTGGACGGCAAACCCGTGGTCGCCTTCCAGGTGATGAAGACCCGCGATTCCAGCGACGTGGCCGTCGAGGACAATATCAAGAAAGCCATCGGCGGCATTGAGGCCAAGCAGCCTGGCGTGTCGTTCGTGAAGATCTTCTCGACCGTCGATGAGACCCGCGCCAGCTTCGCGGCCACCGAGCACACCCTGCTGGAAGGCATGCTGCTGGCCTCGCTGGTGGTGTTTCTGTTCCTGCGCGAATGGCGGGCCACCCTGATCACCGCCATCGCCATGCCGGTGTCGCTGATCCCCACCTTCGCCTTCATGGCGATGATGGGCTTCTCGCTGAACGTCGTGACCCTGCTGGCCCTGACCCTGGTCATCGGCATCCTGGTCGATGACGCCGTGGTCGAAATCGAGAACATCGAGAAACGCGTCGCCCGCGGCCAGAGGCCGTTCCAGGCGGCGATCGAGGGGGCGGACGCCATCGGCCTGGCCGTGGTGGCCACCACCTTCACCATCGTGGCGGTGTTCGTGCCGGTGTCCTACATGCCCGGCACGCCCGGCCAGTTCTTCAAGGAGTTCGGCCTGACCGTCGCGGTGGCGGTGCTGTTCTCGCTGGTCGTGGCTCGCCTGCTGACCCCGCTGCTGGCCGCCTATTTCCTCAAGCCGGTCGAGCACGCCCACCCGCGCAAGGACTTCAAGGGCTTCTATCGCAATGTGCTGGACTGGTCGCTGGACCACCGGATCCTGGCGATCATCATCGGCACGGTGATCCTGGTCGGATCGTTTGGCATGGTGAAGTTCATTCCCACCGCCTTCCAACCGGCCGCCAACGCCAACTTCTATTACCTGAAGGTCCAGGGTCCGCCCGGCGCGACCCCGGCCGACATGGAACGCACCGTCCAGGCGGTGACCAAGATGTTCAGGGGCCGGCCGGAAACCTCCCACGTCTTCGCCCAGGTCGGCTCCAATATCGGCAGCGGCTTTGGCGGCGTGGCCGGCTCGGACATCCGCGACGCGACCATCACCATCGTCCTGAACGGCAAGCGCGACCTGACGGTGACGCAGATCAAGCAGGTGGTGCGCAACGGCCTGCACGACATCCCCGACGCCCGGGTCAACCTGCTCGGCGACTGGGGCACTTCGGAGGTGCAAACCATCCTGACCTCGGAAGACGGCCCGCTGCTGGAGCGCACGGCGGCCCAGATCGAGCGCGAGATGCAGGCCCTGAGCACGGTCGCCGATCCGCGCCCGTCCTCGCCCCCCAGCGGCCCCGAAATCGTCATCCGGCCCAAGGCCGACGAGGCCGCGCGCCTCGGCGTCAGCGCCGCAGACAT